>DATEFR010000638.1:0-7595 GCA_035280545.1 Burkholderiaceae bacterium
CATGTCGACAGCGCGATGCTGCTGCGCGCGATTCGCTACGCGATCGGGCGCCACCAGGCCGAGGAGGCGCTGAAGGACCGCACCGCCGAGCTGGAGGCGGCCAAGGAGCGGGCCGAGGTCGCCAACCGCGCGAAGAGCGCGTTCCTGGCCAACATGAGCCACGACCTGCGCACGCCGCTGAACGGCATCCTGGGCTTCTCGCAGATCCTGCAGCTCGATGCGTCGTTGACCGCCCAGCAGCTCAACTACATCGGCATGATCCGCCAGAGCGGCGACCACCTGCTGACGCTGATCAACGACATCCTCGACCTCGCGAAGATCGAGGCCGGCAAGCTCGAGCTGCGCCCGCACGATGTCGCGCTGCAGGCGTTCCTGCAGGGCATCGCCGACATCATCCGGGTGCGCGCCGAACAGAAGCCGGGCGTGGCGTTCGCGTGCCGCTTCGACGCCAAGCTGCCGCCCGTCGTGCGCGTCGACGACACGCGGCTGCGCCAGGTGCTGCTGAACCTGCTCGACAACGCCGTCAAGTTCACCGACCGTGGCGAGGTGAGCTTGCACGTGGCGTTCAGGCCGCCGTCGCGGCTGTTCGTGGAGGTTCGCGATGCCGGGGTCGGCATGAGCGAAGACCAGCTGCGGCTGATCTTCAAACCGTTCGAGCAGGTGGGCGACACGCGGCGGCGCAGCGCCGGCACGGGCCTGGGCCTGGTCACCAGCCGCGAGTTCGTGCGCCTGATGGGCAGCGACATCCAGGTGCGCAGCCACCCCGGCGAGGGCAGTTCGTTCTTCTTCGAGCTGGATCTGCTGGCGAACCACCCGGCCGCCGTGCAGCGCCCGTCGGCGCCGTTGCCGACCATGACCGGCTACCGGGGCAGCCGGCGCAAGGTGCTCGTGATCGACGACGTCAAGGAGAACCGCCAGGTGCTGATGGACATGCTCGCGCGCTTCGGTTTCCTGATGTTCGAGGCGAGCGGCGGCCACGAGGGCCTGGCCCAGGCGCAGGCCATCGTGCCGGACCTGGTCCTGCTGGACATCGTGATGCCGGATCTCGCCGGGCAGGACGTCATCGCGCATCTGCGCGAAGTGCCGGCCCTGAAGCGCGTGCCCATCGTCGCGGTCTCGGCCAGCGCCAGCGCCGACGCGCGCGAGCAGTGCGCACGCGCCGGCGCCGATGCGTTTCTCGCGAAGCCGGTCGACCTCTCGGCCTTGCTGCAGCTCGTGTCGGCCCTGCTGGATCTGAGCTGGACCGGTCCCGCTTAGTCGAGTGGACTAGGACACGTTCTCGCTCACCGCCGCAGGGAACGTCACAGTGATCGCGACGCCGGCGTTGTCGCCGCTGCTGATGCTGACCCGCCCGCGCAGCATCTGCGCGCGCTCCTGCAGCCCGATGAGCCCCAGCGACTTGGGGTCGCGTCGCACCGCCGGGTCGAATCCCTTGCCGTCGTCGCGGATCGTGAGCCGGTAACTGTCGGCCTCGCGCGCCAAGGTCACGCGGACCCGACGGGCCTGCGCATGCCGCGCGATGTTGGTCAGCGACTCCTGGACGATGCGAAAGACCATCGTGGTCTGGTCGGAGTCGAGGTCGAGCTGGGTCTCGCTCATCTGCAGCTCGCAGGCGACGCCGCTGTGCTCGACGAACTCGCCGACCAGCCATTCCAGCGCGGGGCCTATGCCCATGTCGAGCACGACGGGCCGCAGGCTCGAGACCAGGTCGCGTTGGACCCGGATCACCGAGTCGACCAGCACCAGCATGCTGGCCGCTCGTTCGGCCAGGGCCGGGCTGTCCGGCCCGAAGCGCATGCGCAGCGCCGCGACCTCCAGCCGCAGCGCGGACAGGATCTGCCCGAGCTCGTCGTGCAGCTCGCGGGCGATGTGCTTGCGTTCCTCCTCGCGCGCCGCTTCGCGCCGGAACGTGAAGTCGCGCTCCAGCGCCTCGGCGTGCTTGCGCTCGGTCACCTCGCGCGCGATGGCGAGCACGGTGATCACGCGACCGCTGTCGTCGCGTTCGGGCATGTAGCGGAACTCGAAGAAGCGCTCGCCATCCGGTCCGCTCCAGGGCACTTCCACCATGCTGGGCGCGGCCTCGTCTATCGCGCGCTGCAGGGCGTGTTCCATCACGCCGCGAGGGTCCAGCCGCAGCGCGCGCATCGTCTTGCCGGTGAAGCGCGGGGCGGGCGTTCCGAACACCTGCGCGACCGCGGGGTTGACGTAGAGGCAGCGCCCGCGCCGGTCCAGGCGCATGACCATGTCGGGCAGATTCTCGAGCAGCGTGGTCAGGCGGCGCTGCGTGTCCATCATCTCGGTGACGTCGCGGCCGATCGCCAGCACGCTGGCGATCCGGCCGTCCACCTCGCGCTCGGCCACCAGGCGAAACTGGATGCTCGCGTGGCGCAGCAGCACGTCGATCGAGGCATCGTCGCCGCTGGCGAGAACCGCGCGGATCTGCTGCTCGTAGCGCTGTGCCTGCTCCGCCGGCATCTCGGCCAGATCGGTGGGCCGGTGCCCCAGCAAGGACTTCGGTGCAGCGCCCAGCTCGCGCGCCAGCGCCGGGTTCGCGTAGGTCCTGCGGCATTCGCGGTCGTAGCGCGCCACCAGGTCTGGCGTGTGTTCCACCAGCGCACGGAAGCCCTCTTCGCGCAGGCGCAGCGCGATGAGCGCCTCGGCCAGCTCGGTGGTCCGTTCGGCGACGCGCGTCTCGAGCTCGGCGTGCGCCTCGCGCAAGGCCTCCTCGGCCTGGCTGCGCTCGATCGCATAACGAATCGCGCGGATCAGCAGCGCGCTGTCGACCCGGCCCTTCACGAGATAGTCCTGCGCACCCGAGCGCAACGCCTGCACGGCGATGCCTTCGTCGGTCAGGCCGCTGAGCACGACCAGCGTCGCCACGCGCGTGCCGTCGCGCAGGCGTTGCAGTGTTTCGAGGCCGGTGCTTTCGGGCAGGCCCAGGTCGAGCAGCACGACATCGACGTCGCCGCTGCGGATATGCGCGATGCCCGCGGTCAGGTTGTCGACCCAGCTGAACTCGAAGCGCAGCGTGTTGTTCGTCTCGGCGAGCATGATCTCGATCAACCGGGCATCGGCCGGGTTGTCTTCGATCAGCAGCACCCTGATCGGCTCTTGCGTCATGTCGGCGGGTCCGTCATGACTGTAGACCAGAGTCGCGCGCAGGGTGAGGCAGTTTCAGCGGGCCGCGGCCTCGAATGCGCGGTGCAGCGCCGCGGCGCACAACGCGACCGCGGTGTTCGCCTCGTCCAGCACCTTGCCCATCAGGATGAAGCCGTGGATCTGCCGCTCGAAGCAGGCATAACTCGCGCGGTTGCCGGCGGCGACCAGCGCATCGGCGTAGGCCAGGCCCTCGTCGCGCAGCGGGTCGAAGCCGGCGGTCAGCACCAGCGCCGGCGGCAGCCGCGAGAGGTCCGGGTGCAGCAGCGGCGAAGCGCGCCAATCGAGATCGTGCGCCGGGTCGGTGATGTAGTGGTCGTGGAAATAGGTGATCGTGTCGCGCGTCAGCAGATAGCCCTGGCCGTTGCGGGTGTGCGAGGGGGCGTTGCGGCGCATGTCGGTCGCCGGGTAGATCAGCAGCTGGAAGACGATCGGCGGCGCGGTGGCGGCATCGGGGGCGTCGCGCAGCCTGATCGCGACGACCGCGGCGAGGTTGCCGCCGGCGCTGTCGCCGCCGACCGCGAGCCGCTGCGCATCGAGACCGAGCTCGGCCGCCTGCGCGCGGACCCAGCGTGTCGCCGCGACGCAGTCGTCCACCGCGGCCGGGAAGCGGTGCTCGGGGCCCAGCCGGTAGGCTACCGAGACGACCGCGCAACCCGCACCGTTCGCGAGCTCGCGGCACAGCGTGTCGTGCGTGTCCAGGTCGCCGATGGTCCAGCCGCCGCCGTGGAAGTAGACGAGCACCGGCCGTCGAGCGGACCCGTCGCGGCCATCATCCTTCGACGGCCGATAGAGCCGCAAGGGAATCGCACCGTGCGGCCCGTCCGCCTGCAGCTCGCGCACCTCGCCGACTTCCGGGGGTGTCGGCTGTGTGAAGCTGCGCCGGTCGCGATAGATGCTGCGCGCCTCGGCGACCGCCAGCGTGTGCGTGGCCGGGATGCCGCGGGATTCGATGTAGTCGAGCAGGGCGCGGGCTTGGGGGTGCAGCATGGCTCGTTCCCTCGGGGCACGGAGGACGCGAGCGTAGCGCGAATCGACAGGTGCCGACCGCGCTGGCAACTACAACTGCCGGCTGCGCGCCAGCGGCGGATTCTTCGCAAAGTACCGCCGTATCCCCGTCACGAGCGCCGCGACCAGGCGTGCCTGGTATTCCGGGTCGCGCAGCTTCGCTTCTTCCTCGGGGTTCGAGATGAACGCCGACTCGACCAGGATGGAGGGAATGTCCGGCGCCTTCAGCACCGCGAAGCCGGCCTGCTCGACGCTGCCCTTGTGCAGCTTGCCGACCTTGCCGATCTGGCCCAGCACTTCGCCGCCGAGCTTCAGGCTGTCGCGGATCTGTGCGGTCGTGCTCATGTCGAGCAACGCGCGCATCACGGTTGCATCCTTGGTGGCGCCGACGTTGACGCCGCCGACCGCATCGGCGGCGTTCTCGCGGTTGGCCATCCAGCGGGCTGCGGCACTCGACGCGCCGCCTTCGCTGAGCGCGAACACCGAGGCGCCGCGCGCCGCCGGCGTCATGAACGCGTCGGCGTGGATCGAGACGAACAGGTCGGCCTGCACGCGCCGCGCCTTCTTGACGCGGTCGTGCAGCGGCACGAAATAGTCGGCGTCGCGCGTCATCATCGCGCGCATGTTGGGGATCGTGTTCAGCTGGTCGCGCAGCTGCGTCGCGATTTGCAGCACGACGTCCTTCTCGTGCAGGCCGCTCGGGCCGCTCGCGCCGGGGTCTTCGCCGCCGTGGCCCGGGTCGATCGCGACGACGATCAGGCGGTCGATCTTGTTTTGCACGGCCGGCGGCAGCGGCGCCGGGGTCTGCATCGGCGGTTGTGCCGCGACGACCGGAGGCGGCGGCATCGTCGAGGATGCCGGGGGCTGCGCGCCGCTCGGTGCCGAGGCCCCGCCCGGCGGCTTGCCGCCGAGCTTGCCGATGAACTCGCCGAGCGCGTCCTGCACCTCTTTCGCTGCCTGGCGTTCGGCGCTGTCCTTGTCGCGGATCAACGCGAGCAGCGGATCGCGCTCCTGCGTCGGGTGCAGGTCGAACACGAGGCGGTGCTGGTAGGCGGCGACCGGCGCGAGCGTGAACAGCTGCGGGGCGATCGGCTGCTTCAGGTCGATCACCAGCCGCACGACGCGCGGCTGGTTCTGGCCGACGCGCAGCCGCTCGATGTACGGGTCGTCGGCGCGCACCTTGCCGACGAGCTCGCGCAACGCCGGGCTCAGTTCGAGGCCGTCGATGTCGATCACGAGGCGATTCGGGTTGTCGACCAGCGAGCTCTTCGCGGCCAGCGGCGTGTCGGACTCGAGCGTGACGCGCGTGTAGTCCGCGGCCGGCCAGACGCGCACCGCGACGATGCTCGCGCCGAACGCGATCTCGCGCGTGCCGAGCAGCAGGACCAGCGCGCCCATCGAACGCAGCGCATCACGTCGGGTCGTCGGCTTGCGGGTCATCGGGGTAATAGGTCCAGACCGCGCGCAGTGTGCGCATCGAACGTGACATGACGTGCATCGTCGCGTCCGCCATCCGCGCCGAGGTCGACCGGCTCTATCGTCACGCGCAGGTCCGCTTCGGGCAGCAGGTCCTCGGCCTTCTGAGGCCATTCGGCGAGCTTCAGCCCGGGGCTTGCGAACACGTCGCGGAACCCCGCGTCTTCCCATTCCTGCGGGTCGTCGAAACGGTAGAAGTCGAAGTGGTAGATCGCGAGCGGGGCGCCGGCTGCCGCAACGGTCTCGTAAGGTTCCATCACGGTGTAGGTCGGGCTCTTGATGCGCCCCGGCACGCCCAGCGCATGCAGCAGGTGCCGCACGAACGTGGTCTTGCCGGCGCCCAGCGGGCCGTGCAGTTCGATGAACGCGTTGCGCAGCGCGCCGTGCCGGGCCAGCGCATCGGCACTTGCGGCGCAGGCGGCCTCGTCGGGCCAGTGGAGCGTGCGGCTTTCTAGAATCGACGACAAATGAATAGTGCTCGTGAATCTGGCGAATGCGGCGTTTCTTTCGACGCCGCCGCGGTGCTCGCGCAACTGCGCGAGCAGGCCAGGGCGCTCGGATTCTCCCAGATCGGTGTGGCCGGCGTCGATTTGTCGCACGCTGAAGGAGGGCTGTTGGACTGGTTGAACAACGGTTTCAACGGCTCGATGGATTACATGGCCGCGCATGGGCTCAAGCGCGCGCGGCCGGCCGAGCTGGTGCCCGGCACGGTGCGCGTGATCACGGCGCGCATGGACTATCTGCCGCGCGATGCGTTCGATGGCGCCAGCGTCGATGCCGACGGCTGGCAGGCGATCGAGTGGCGCCGCCTCGCGGATCCGGGCGCCGCCGCGGTCTCGCTCTATGCCCGTGGCCGCGACTATCACAAGGTGTTGCGTTCGCGGCTGCAGAAGCTCGCCGATCACCTGGCCGACCTGATCGGCCCGTTCGGTCACCGCGTGTTCACCGATTCGGCGCCGGTGCTCGAGGCCGAGCTCGCAACGCGCAGCGGCATCGGCTGGCGTGGCAAGCACACGCTCGTGCTGAGCCGCGAGGCCGGCTCGATGTTCTTTCTCGGCGAGATCTACGTCGACGTTGCCTTGCCGCTGACCGAGCCCAGCGAGCCGCACTGCGGGCGCTGCACGGCCTGCCTGGACGTCTGCCCGACGCGCGCGATCGTTGCGCCGTATCGGCTCGATGCGCGACGCTGCATCTCGTACCTGACGATCGAGCACGACGGTGCGATTCCGCTCGAGCTGCGCAGCGCGATCGGCAACCGCATCTACGGCTGCGACGACTGCCAGCTCGTCTGCCCGTGGAACAAGTACGCGCAGGTCAGCACGCTCCCCGACTTCGACGTGCGCGAGCCCTTCGCGAATCCGACGCTGCTCGCGTTGTGGGACTGGGACGAAGCCGAGTTCCTGCGCCGCACCGAAGGCAGCGCGATCCGCCGCATCGGCTACGAGCGCTGGCGCCGCAACCTTGCGGTGGCGAGCGGCAACGCGCTGCGCGAGCGCGACGATGCCGCGCTTCGCGCTGCGCTCGTGAGCGCGCGGGAGAGCAGCAGTGCGCTGGTGCGCGAGCATCTGGACTGGGCGCTGGGCCAGGCGGCCAACCCGGCCGGCACGCTTCCTGAATCCACCGATTCCTCTTTGCCTCACGGAGTTTCTCGATGATCCATCGCTGCCGACTAGCCGACATCAACCGCGGCCTGCCGTCTGAAGCGCGCGCCGCCTATGCGCGCGACGGCGTGCTCGTGATCGAGGACTTCGTCGACGCCGCGCGCTGCGACGCGCTGCGCGAGCGCGCGCTGCAGCTCGTCGCGGAGCACGCGTCGCATGCGCCGGGCACGGTGTTCTCGACCCGCGACCAGCGCCACGCGCGCGATGCGTACTTCGAGGCCTCGGCGAACCGCATCGGTGCGTTCTTCGAGGAAGGTGCATTCGATGCCGAAGGCCGCTTGTGCGTGCCGCTGG
>DATEFR010000639.1:0-4969 GCA_035280545.1 Burkholderiaceae bacterium
CAGCGCCGCGTCGGGGTGGTCCAGCGGCAGTCGCAGCTCGGTGATTCTCAGCATCGGGATGGGCTCGGATCGGCAACCGCGATTGTCGCGTGCACGGCCGGCGGCCCGCCGGCGTTGTGCACTGAGGAGAATGCGCGGTGGACGATCGCGCCGGGCAAGGGGAGCTTCACGATGATGACGAAGAAGGTGGCCATGGGGACAGCGCCGATGACGCGGCGGCGATTCGGCCGCCGAAGCGCCGCCGTCGCGATGACGTTTGCGCTCGCGGCCTGCGGCGGCGGAGGGGATGACGGCGCGGGCTCGTTCATCCTCACGGCATTCCTGTTGACCGCAGTGGTCGGCGGCGTGGCCGATGGCAACATCAGCGTGCGGCCCACCGGCAGCGGCTTCCTGTCGCTCGAGCCGGGCGTCGCGCTGACGATCAACTCCGACGTGCCCGTGACCTTCACGGTCAGCCCGACCTCGTTGACGATCGCAACGCCGGTCGTGACGTCGCGGTCGTGGAGCACGGCCGGTGTCACGACCTCGGTGGCCGGGCAGTTCGTCATCACGGCCGCGCTGGTCGGCGACCCGAGCGTCAACGCGTCGATCACGGTCTACGTGACGCCCAAGTAGCCGCCGCCGCGGCGCTCAGGCCCGTGTCGTCAGCACCACCTCGTCGTCGGCGCAGGCCGCGGGCAGTTCGGCGCTGCGCAGCTCGGCCAGCGGCGCGTTTCCATCCAGCGGCGCGCCGGTCGCGGCGACGTCGACGCGCGTGGGCGCCGGCGTGTCGTCGGGCAGGAAGCCGCCGGACTGGTGCTTCCACAGCTTCGCGTAGTGGCCGTCGAGCTTCAGCAGTTCGTCGTGCGTGCCCTGCTCGACGATGCGGCCGCGGTCGAGCACGATCAGCCGGTCCAGGCGCGCGATCGTCGAGAGCCGGTGCGCGATCGCGATCACGGTCTTGCCCTCCATCAGCCCGAGCAACTGCTCCTGGATCGCGAGCTCGACCTCGCTGTCCAGCGCCGAGGTGGCCTCGTCGAGCACGAGGATGGGGGCGTCCTTCAGCACGACCCGGGCGATCGCGATGCGCTGGCGCTGCCCGCCGGAGAGCTTGACGCCGCGTTCGCCGACATGCGCGTCGTAGCCGGTGCGGCCCTTCCAGTCGTACAGGTCGACGATGAAGTCGTGCGCCTGCGCCTGGCGTGCCGCCGCCTCGATCTGCTCGTCGGTCGCGCCGGGCCGGCCGTAGCCGATGTTGGCCGCGATCGAGCGATGCAGCAGCGAGGTGTCCTGCGTGACCATGCCGATCGCGGCGCGCAGGCTTTCCTGCGTGACGTGGGCGATGTCCTGGCCGTCGATGCGGATGCTGCCCTGCTCGGTTTCGTGGAAGCGCAAGAGCAGGTTCACGAGCGTGGACTTGCCGGCGCCCGAGCGGCCGATCAGCCCGATGCGCTCGCCGGGCTTGATCACGAGGTTCAGGTCGTCGAGCACGCGCTTGCCGTCGGCACGCCCGTAGGTGAAGGTCAGGTTCTCGATGCGCAGCTCGCCGGCCGTCACCTCGAGCGTGCGCGCGTCGGGCTTGTCGACCAGCGTGTGCGGCACCGCGATCGTCTCCATGCCTTCCTGCACGACACCGACGTTCTCGAAGATGCCGGTCACTTCCCAGCTGACCCAGCCCGCGACGTTCGCGATCTGCCACGCGAGCGGCAGCGCAGTCACGACGATGCCGGCGCCGATCTGGCCGTACGCCCACAGCACGATGCCGATCGTCGCAGTGCTGACCAGCAGCAGCGCATTCATTGCCGCGAGCGTCCCCATGAAGCGCGTGGTCACGCGCATGTGCGCGGCGATCGCGCCGGTGTGCTCGTCGACGACTTCGCGCACGTACAGGTCTTCATCGCGGGCGCGTGCGAACAGCTTGACGGTCAGGATGTTGGTGTAGCTGTCGACGACGCGGCCCATCACCATCGAGCGCAGCTCCGAGCTGATCTTCGCGCGGTCGCGCATGCGCGGCACGAAGTAGCCCAGGAAGAACATGTAGCTGGCGAACCAGAGCGCGGTGGGCAGCGCGAGGCGCCAGTCGCTCGTCGCCATCAGCACCAGCGCGGTGATGCCGTAGATCGCGATGTACCAGAGCGCGCGTATGCTCGAGACCACCGATTCGCGTACGGCGTTGCCGGTCTGCATCACGCGGTTCGCGATGCGCCCGGCGAAGTCGTTCTGGAAGAACGGCCAGCTCTGCCGCACGACATGCCAATGACTCTGCCAGCGGATCAGGCTCGTGACGCCAGGCACGACGGCGTTGTTGCGCATCATGCTGTCGGCCAGCAGCGTCAGCGGCCGGCCGATCAGCACGATCGCCGCCATGGTCAGCAGCATCGGCGTCGCCGCGTGGAATGCGGCGGCTCGGTCGCTGGCCTGCATCAGCGTGACCAGCTTGCCGATGAAGACCGGGATCGCCGTGTCGATCAGCGCGACCGCAAACCCGGTCACGAACATCGTGAGGTACAGGCCGCGGGTCTGGCGGATGAAGTGCCAGTAGAACGCGCCCAGCCCGGCGGGCGGCGAGGACCGCGGCGGTTCGGTCGGGCGGACGCGGGTTTCGAAGTAAGCGAACATCGGCGGGCCGATCGAAAAGCGCATCCAGCGGCGCCAGCTCATGGCTGGCGTCGCACGCAATGCAGGTGGGGATGGGCCATTGTCGCCATGACGCGCTGCAATTGCAAAAGCGCAAACGCAACAAGGCCGCCCGAAGGCGGCCTTGTTCGATCGAGATGCGTCGATCAGTAGCCGGCCGGCGCGGCCGCGTCGCGTTGCTGCGCGACGATGGCCTTCGCGGTGTGGCTCTGCACACGGCGGGCCACCAGTGCGCGGTCGTCTTCGTAGTCGCTGCGCGGCAGCGTGCCGTCGCGCTGGGCTTGCACGACCTCGGCCTTGACCTCGGCGCGTGCCAGCGTCGACGGCCGCAGCAGCTCGGTGCCGAACTGGTTGTACGTGCGGCTGCGGTCGGACTGGCTGACCAGCAGCGGGTTCGGACGCTTCGCGGCCGCCAGCTCGGCGACGACTTGCTCGCGGCTCTTGGTCGAGACCGTGGTCGCAACCTTGTCGAAGTCATAGTCGGTCCGTTGCAGCGTGCCGTTCGCGGCGGCCTGGTTCAAGTCGGCGATGACTTGCGCACGGGTCAGCGGCGCTTCATCGGCCATCGCCAGCGTGCTCGCGAGCGAAACGGCGACGGTGGCAACGAAAAGAAGCTTGGCGTTCATATCGGGTCCTTCGGTGTGTCAGCGAACTCGTTGTTCGGTGTGCAGGACTTTAGGTGTTGCCAATGCATCAATAAACGGTCTGTGGTTCAATTGCGCATTGCTGAAATAGAAACAGTGGAGGGCTTGAAATGGACCGACTCCACTCGATGCGAGTCTTCTCCCGCGTGATCGACGCCGGCAGCTTTGCAGCGGCCGCGCGCGAGCTCAACTTGTCGCCGGCCGTCGTGACGCGGCTGATCGCCGACCTCGAGGAGCATCTGGGCGCGCGCCTGATCAACCGCACGACGCGGCGCCTGTCGCTGACCGACACCGGCGAGCTCTACCTCGAGCGGGTGCGCCATGTGCTGACCGAGGTCGAAGAAGCCGAGGCGCTGGCCAGTGCCGCAACGGCCGAGCCGCGCGGCCATCTGCGCGTGCTCGCGCCGCCGGCGTTCGCGGTGCACCAGATCGCGAAGCATCTGCCGAAGTTCCGGTCGCTCTATCCGCGCGTCACGGTCGAGCTGTCGGCACCGGGGCCGATCGAAGCGGTGGACGAGAACTTCGACGTGACGATCCTGATGGAGGGCCGGCGTCCGCTCGACGGCAGCTTCATCGCGCGGCGCCTCGCGCGCTCCGAGGTGATCGCCTGCGCGTCGCCCGAATATCTCGACCGGCGCGGCCGGCCGCAGCATCCGCACGACCTGGCCGGGCACGACGCGATGGTGCCGAGCTTCATGCGCGAGGTGACCTGGCACAAGGGTCGCGTCGGCGAGGACGGCGGCGAATCCATCACCGTGGTGCCGAGCCGCTCGGCACTGAGCACGACGCACACCGACACGATGTACGCGGCCGCGCTGGCCGGGCTGGGCATCACGGGGTTGCCGTCGTTCGTCGTCGAAGACGCGCTGCTGGAGCACGCGCTCGAGCGTGTGCTGCCGCAATGGCATCTGGTCAACGGGACGCTGTATGCCGGCATGCCGACACGCAAGCACGTGCCGGCGCGTACCCGCGCATTCGTCGACTTTCTCGTGCAGACCTTCGGCGGCGAGGATCGCGACCCGTGGCTGATCGCGGCCGGCTGCGAGACGCTGCCGTGCGCGAATCACGTCAGCGCCGCGAAAAGCCCGGCGCTGTCGGTCGCGGGCTGACCGCGGCGCCGGCTGGCGCACGATCCGGACAGGCCGTCAGACAGGGCGTCAGTAGAACGCGTCGATGCGAGCCGCGCCCATCAGCGGTTCGAGCAGCCGCGAGAGGGGCCGCAGCGCGCTGTAGCGTGCCGCGACCTTGTGCGCATAACCGAAGAAGCGTGGCAGGTCACTCACGTAGTGAGGCTTCGCGTCGCGATGCTTGAGCCGGCAGAAGATGCCCAGCACCTTCAAGTGGCGCTGCAGCCCCATCCATTCGATCTGGCGCCAGAACTCGCCGAAGTCGTCGGGCAGCGGCACCGCGGCCTTGCGCGCGGCCTGCCAGTAGCGCACTGCCCAGTCGATCTCCTGCTCTTCGTCCCATGAGATGAAGGCGTCGCGCAGCAGCGATGCGATGTCGTAGCTGATCGGGCCGCGCACCGCGTCCTGGAAGTCGAGAATGCCGGGGTTCGGCACGCCGACCATCAGGTTGCGCGGCATGTAGTCGCGGTGCATCGCGACAGTGGGTTGATCGAGCGCGCTCTTCACGAGCAGGTCGCAGGCGGCCGACCAGACGGATTGCTGCGCGGCCGACCAGCTCACGCCGAGCTCGCGCTGCACGCA
>DATEFR010000640.1:0-2220 GCA_035280545.1 Burkholderiaceae bacterium
CGTGACCCCGTCCCGCATCGCCGAGCGCGTCCAGCGCATCAAGCCGTCGCCCAGCACATCGGCCGCCGACCGTGCCAACGAACTGCGCCGCCAGGGCAAGTCCATCGTCAGCCTCGTGGTCGGCGAGCCGGACTTCGACACCCCGCCGCATGTGCGCCAGGCCGCGGCGGCGGCGATCGAGAAGGGCGCGACCCGCTACACGCTGATGGCCGGCACCGTCGAGCTGCGCCAGGCGATCGCCGCGAAGCTCGAGCGCGAGAACGGGCTGACGTACGCGATGAACGAGATCATCGCCACGAGCGGCGCGAAGAGCGCGATCTACAGCGCGCTGTCGATCACGCTGCAGCCGGGCGACGAGGTGATCATCCCGGCGCCGTACTGGGTCTCGTACCCCGACATGGTGCTCGCGAGCGACGGCGTGCCGGTGACGATCGCCTGCCCGGAGTCGGACGGCTTCAAGCTCACGCCCGCCCAGCTCGAGGCCGCGATCACGCCGCGCACGCGCTGGCTGATCATCAACTCGCCGAGCAATCCGACCGGCGCGAGCTACACCGGCGCCGAGTACCGCGCGCTGGCCGACGTGCTCGCGCGGCACCCGCAGGTGCTCGTGATGACCGACGACATCTACGAGCACATCCGCTTCGACGGCGAGCGCACGCCGCACCTGCTGAACGTCGCGCCCGAGCTGCGCGAGCGCACGCTCGCGATCAACGGCGTGTCCAAGACCTATGCGATGACCGGCTGGCGCATCGGCTGGGTCGCCGGGCCGCGCGACCTGGTGCAGGCGCTCGACACCTTGCTCTCGCAGTCGACCGGCAACTGCTGTTCGGTGAGCCAGGCCGCGGCGGCCGCGGCCTTGAACGGCGACCAGAGCTTCGTGGCCGAGAGCGTCGCGACCTACCGCCAGCGGCGCGACCACACGCTCGCGCGCATCAACGCGATCCCCGGCCTCTCGTGCCGGACGCCGGACGGCGCGTTCTACCTCTACGTGAACTGCGCCGGCCTGATCGGCAAGACCACGCCCGAGGGCCGGCGGCTCGCCGAAGACGGCGACGTCGTGATGTACCTGCTCGACAGCGTGGGCGTCGCCGTCGTCGCCGGCACCGCCTACGGCCTGTCGCCGTACTTCAGGCTGTCGATCGCGACCTCGATCGAGACGCTGGACGAAGGCTGCACGCGCATCGCGCGCGCCGTCGCCGCGCTGCGCTGAACACATTCACCGGACCACGGACGCCAACAGGATCGGACCCCTCGTGAGCACCTACAAAGCCCTTCGCAAGAACCCATCCGCGCCGCAGGCGAGCGAACGCATCATCGCCGCGCTGCGCGAGCTGCCGCTCGCGGCGATCAGCGACAACATGCATCGCAACATCGGCACGATCGGCCTGCACCCCTACCACCGGCCGGGCGAGAAGACGATGGCCGGCACGGCCGTCACCGCGCGCTCGCGCGCCGGCGACAACCTGACCTACCTGCGCGCGCTCGAGTTCTGCCGGCCCGGCGACGTGCTCGTGATCGACGGCGGCGGCGACCTCGCGAACGCGGCGGTCGGCGGCATCCTCTCCTTCTACGCCGCGCACATCGGGCTGGCCGGCCTGGTGGTCGACGGCGCGATCCGCGACGTCGCGGAGATCCGCAGCCGCGACTTCCCGGTCTATGCGCGCGGCGTCACGCACCGCGGCCCGTACAAGGACGGGCCCGGCGAGATCAACGTGCCGATCTCGGTGGGCGGCATGGTCGTGCACCCGGGCGACATCGTCGTGGGCGACCAGGACGGCCTGCTCGCGATCCCGCCCGACGATGCGCAGGACCTGATCGAGAAGGCGCGCGTCGTGCTCGCCAACGAAGAGAAGACGATGCAGGCGATGAAGGAGGGGCGCTGGGACCGCTCGTTCATCGACGCGCTCGAAGCGCGCTGCAACAACTGACGCCGGCGGGCTGGCCGTGAACCGCGTCCTGAAGAGTTTCGACCTGAGCGGCCGCACCGCGCTGGTCACCGGCTCGAGCTCCGGCATCGGCCATGCGTTGGCGGCCGGCCTGGCCGGCGCCGGCGCGCGCATCGTGTTGAACGGCCGCGACGCGGCCAAGCTCGAGCGTGCCGCCGAAGCGCTTCGCGGGGATGGCGCGTTCGTGCTGACCGCGCCCTTCGACGTGACCGATGGCGCTGCGGTCACCGAAGCGGTGGCGCGCGTCGAGGCCGAGTGCGGGCCGATCGACATC
>DATEFR010000641.1:0-11802 GCA_035280545.1 Burkholderiaceae bacterium
CGCTCAAGGCATTGTAGGCAGCTTGCACGAGAGCCGCTGCGTCATGCCGACATCGCCGCTACTCCGGTTGCCGATGCAACCGCTCGATACCAGAGGGCATGACCTCGTCGACGCTGACACCCGCGACACCATCGGCCAGCACCGCACGCAGGCGCGCGCCGACGCGCATCTCGCGCACCGAGATGACCGCGCGGCCGGACTCATCGGTCATCCAGGCATATCCGCGCTGCAGCACCTGCGCCGGGTCCAGCGAGCGCAACCGGGCAGCAAGGCCGGCTAGGCGTTGTCGCTGCAACGCGAGCGACAGCTGCGCGGCCCGTCGCAAATGGCCTTCCAGGCGAGGCAGCCCTGCCCGGTTTTGCTCCAGCGGTCGCGCAACGCCGTTGTGCAGCCGTTGGCTCAGGAGCTCGAGCCGGCGCGCCTGCTGGTGCACACCCTGGCTCGGGCGCAGCAGCCGCATCGCGGCGCGGTCCAGCCACTGCGCGTGGTCGTCGAGCACCCGATGCAGGCGCGAGCGCAACACCGTTTCGATCGCCTCGAGCTGCGCCAGGCATTCGGCGCGTACCGGCGCCGCGAGCTCGGCTGCCGCGGTCGGCGTCGGCGCACGCACGTCGGCCGCAAGGTCGGCCAGCGTGATATCGGTTTCGTGGCCAACGCCGCAGACCACCGGCATCGAAGCCCCGGCAATGGCGCGCACGACACGCTCGTCGTTGAATGCCCAGAGGTCCTCGAGCGAACCGCCGCCGCGACACACGATCAGCGTCTCGACTTCGGCCCGCCGGCTCGCGAGTTCGATCGCGGCGCACAGCGCCGGCGGCGCATCGGCACCCTGCACCGGGCTCGGGTAGACGATCATCTGCACATGCGGCGCACGCCGCGCGAGCGCGGACCGCACGTCATGCAATGCCGCGCCACCCAACGACGTGACCACGCCGATGCGCCGCGCGAACGCCGGCAGCGGCCGCTTGCGTGCCGCGTCGAACAGGCCCTGCGCCTCGAGCTGCGCCTTGAGCCGCAGGAAGCGCTCGAACAACGCGCCATCTCCGGCGCGCCGCAACGCCTCGACGATGAACTGCAGCTCGCCGCGCGGCTCGTAGACGTCGACCCGCCCGCGCAGCTCCACCAGCTGGCCGTCGGCCGGCGCGAAGTCGAGCAGGATCGCGGCGCGCCGGAACATCGCACAGCGCAGCATCGCCGATCCCCCGTCGGCATCCTTCAGGCTGAAATAGCAGTGACCGCTCGCGGCGCGCGCAAACCCCGAGATCTCGCCGCGCACCGTCACCGCACCGAAGCGACCTGCGAGCGTCTCACCGACCTCCCGCACCAGCTCGGCGACGCCGCGAATGCCGCCGCGCGGCCGCAACGAACCCGGCTCAACCACGCGCCAGCCCAGTACCGGCGCGGGCCGAGAACTCCACAACCGCGCCGGACCTGGGCTGGCGCGGCGATGTGCGTGTCATAGCGCTGTCATTTCCATGCAAAGCTTTGATTCCAAAGGAGTTTTTCATGCCTAAACTTTGAGCAAAGTATTGCCGGCCCAGGTTTTTCGCGACTCTGCGGCGTTGCACCACCAGTTGCCCACAAAGTTGTCCACAGTTGCAGTGGATGGGCCAACCTCGACGGTCAGACCGGCGATCCGCGGTGTGGGGAAGGCGCTGCAACGACGTGCGCAAGGCATGGGCCGACTCAGGCCTTCACGCCATAATCGCGCGTCTCAAAATCCGCGGCCACGCGCTGAAAGGGTTCGATTGTTTTCGATCATACAAGCCGCCGGTTGGCCGATCTGGCCGCTGCTCCTGTGCTCGATCGCCGCGCTGGCGCTGATCATCGAACGCATCTCCAGCCTGCGCGCCTCGCGGGTCGCGCCGCCGCGGCTGCTCGACGAGGTGATCTCGGTGACACGCGCCCACTTGCCCGCCGCCGACGTCGTCAACAAACTTGCCGAGAACTCGGTGCTGGGCACCGTGCTCGCATCGGGCCTGCGCGCCGTCGTCGCCGACCCGCGCATCAACGAGACCACGCTGCGCGGCGTGTTCGAGTCGGCCGGTCGCGCGGCCGTGCACAAGCTCGAGCGCTACCTGAATTCGCTGGGCACGATCGCCTCGGCCGCGCCGCTGCTCGGGCTGATGGGCACCGTGATCGGCATGATCGAGATCTTCGGCTCGCAGGCCCCGACCGGCAACAACCCGGCGATGCTCGCGCACGGCATCTCGGTGGCGCTGTACAACACCGCGTTCGGATTGATGATCGCCATTCCGTCGCTGATGTTCTACCGCTACTTCCGTGGCCTGGTCGACGCCTACACGCTGGACATGGAGCAGGCCTGCGACCGGCTCGTGCCGCATCTGATGCGCTTCGCATCGCCGCGCAATCAGCACGCGCCGCAAGGCTGAGGCCGCGATGTCGTTGAACTTCCGCAAGCCGCGCCCGGAGGATCCGGAGATCAACCTGATCCCGTTCATCGACGTGCTGCTGGTCGTGCTGATCTTCCTGATGCTGTCGACCACGTACTCGAAGTTCACCGAGCTGCAGATCACGCTGCCGGTGGCCGACGCCGAGCGGGCGCGCGACCGGCAGCGCGAGATCATCGTCGCGGTCGCCGCCGATGGGCGTTACGCGATCAACCGCAAGCCGGTCGACGGCCGCAGCGTCGATGCGCTGACCGCCGAGCTCGCCGCCGCCGCGGGTGGCGCCAGCGACATGATCGTGATCGTCTCGGCCGATGCGACGGCGGCACACCAGAGCGTGGTCAACGTGATGGACGCGGCACGGCGCGCCGGGCTGCCGCACCTGACCTTCGCGACGCAGAACTCCGGCAACGGCGACGCGCGCTGAGCGCAGCCGTCGTTCGGCGCAACGGCTCCCGACCCCGTGACACAGGCCGACTGGTCGCGCCGCCTGCAACGCGCATGGCTGAAGCGCGGACCGCTCGCGATCACGCTGTGGCCGCTGTCGCAGCTGTTCGCACTGGTCGTGCGGATCCGGCGTACGTTGTACGCAGCCGGTCGCTTGCCGACCCAAGAGCTGCCGGTGCCGGTGATCGTCGTCGGCAACCTGATCGTCGGCGGCGCCGGCAAGACGCCGACCGCGATCGCGATCGTGCAGCTGCTGCAGCGCCGCGGCTACACGCCGGGAGTCGTCTCGCGCGGCTACGGACGGCGCGAGGACGGCGTGCTGTCGGTGGACGACGACACCCAGGCGACGGCGGCAGGCGACGAGCCCCTGCTGATACGGCGCCGCACGCGGGCGCCGGTCGCCGTCGGGCGCGATCGGGCCGCGGCCGCCGAGTTCCTGCTGAGCCTGCATCCCGAGATCGACGTGATCGTCTGCGACGACGGGCTGCAGCACCTGCGCCTCGCGCGCACGGCGCAGGTGCTGGTGTTCGACGAACGCGGCACCGGCAACGGCTGGCTGCTGCCGGCCGGGCCGCTGCGCGAGCCGCTGCCGCAGCGTACGCCGGCCGCGACGCTGGTGCTGTACAACGCCACGCGGCGCACGACGCGGCTGAAAGGCGAGTTCGCGAAGCGTTCGCTGGCCGGCATCGCGCCGCTGAACGAATGGCGCGTCGGCGCGGCGCCATCGCTGCCCGCGCTGGACGCGCTGAAGCGAGCCGCGCGTTCGCCCATCGTGGCCGCCGCCGGCATGGCGCAGCCGCAGCGCTTCTTCGCGATGCTGCGCGACCACGGGCTGCCGATCAAGAAATGCCCGCTGCCCGACCATCACGACTTCCGCGCGCTGCCGTGGCCACGCGACACGCCGGACGTGATCGTCACCGAGAAAGACGCCGTCAAGCTCGATCCGGCACGCCTCGGCACGGCGACACGCGTCTGGGTCGCGACGCTAGACTTCATGCTGCCGGCCGCCTTCGAAGCCGCCCTGCTCGCACTGCTGCCGCCACCGACGACGTCGACAGCGCCGTCGTCACGTTGAAGCTCAGGACACCACACCCCCGATTTCGATCATGGAAACGCGCCTACTCGACCTTCTGGTCTGCCCGATCTGCAAGGGGCCGCTCGAACACTGGCGGCCGCCGCAGCATGAACGGCAGGAACTGGCGTGCCGCGCCGATGCCCTCGCGTTCCCGGTGCGCGACGGCATCCCGGTGATGCTCGAGAGCGAAGCGCGTGCGCTCGATGCGCCGGTGCCGCCGGCCACTGCCGCCGCATGACCACGACGACTGCCGCGCCAGACACGCCGCCGTTCACCGTGCTGGTGCCGGCGCGGCTCGCGTCGACCCGCCTGCCGAACAAGCCGCTGGCCGACATCGGCGGCGTGCCGATGATCGTGCGAGTCGCGCAGCGCGCGGGGCTGTCGGCCGCGGGTTCGGTGGTGGTTGCGGCGGACCACGCCGACATCGTCGCCGCGTGCCGCGAGCACGGCGTGCAGGCCCTGCTGACGCGCACCGACCATGCGACCGGCAGCGACCGGCTGGCCGAAGCCTGCGAGCAGCTCGGCCTGGACGGCGACGATGCGGTCGTCAACGTGCAGGGCGACGAGCCGCTGATCGCCCCCAGCCTGATCGACGCGTGCGCCGCGCTGCTCGCCGAGCGCCCCGACTGCGTGATGAGCACCGCCGCACACGCGATCGACCACCCCGATGAGATGGACAGCGCGAACGTCGTCAAGGTCGTGCTCGACTCGGCCAGCCGTGCGCTGTACTTCTCGCGTGCGCCGATCCCGTGGGCACGCGATGCTCGTGCCGCCGGCAGCAATGCGCTGGCGAACCCTGCGCCGTTGCGCCACATCGGCATCTATGGCTATCACGCCGGCTTCCTGCGGCAATTCCCGAAGCTGCCGCCAAGCCCGCTGGAGACGATCGAAGCGCTCGAGCAATTGCGCGTGCTGTGGCACGGCGAACGCATCGCGGTGCACGTCAGCGAGGAACGGCCAGGGCCCGGCGTCGACACGCCCGAAGATCTGACACGCGTTCGCGCGCTGTTCGCCTGATCAGCCGGCGGCGCCTCACGCACCGCGGTGGGGCCGAGCATCCGGCCGTCAGCTTCGTGGCAGGGCACGCATGGTATTCTCGACCCGATGTGATGAGCATGCGCCCCACGCGGGCGCCCTGCTCGCGCGCAAGAACACACAAACGGGGCGACAACCTATGAGACTGATCCTGCTGGGCGCGCCCGGCGCGGGCAAAGGCACGCAAGCCGCATTCATCTGCAGGCAGTTCGGCATTCCGCAGATCTCCACCGGCGACATGCTGCGCGCCGCAGTCAAGGCCGGCACGCCGTTGGGGCTCGCGGCCAAACAGGTGATGGACAGCGGCGGGCTGGTCAGCGACGAGATCATCATCGGCATGGTCAAGGAGCGCATCGCGCAGCCGGACTGCGCCAACGGCTTCCTGTTCGACGGCTTCCCGCGCACGATCCCGCAGGCCGACGCGATGCGGCACGCGAACGTGCGGCTCGATGTGGTGCTCGAGATCGACGTGCCGGACGACGTCGTGCGCGAGCGCGTGACCGGCCGTCGTACCCACGGGCCGTCGGGCCGCGTGTACCACATCAAGTACAACCCGCCCAAGGTCCAGGGCCTGGACGACGTGACCGGCGAGCCGCTCGAGCAGCGCGCCGACGACACGCTCGAGAAGGTCAACACGCGCCTGCAGAAATACCATGCCGAGACCGAGCCGCTGATCGGCTACTACACCACCTGGGCCGCCGGTGACCCGCAGGCGCCGCGCTGCCGCAGGATCAGCGGGCTGGGCAGCGTCGACGAGATCACGGCGCGAGCGCTCGCCGCGCTGAGCTGACGACCGGCGCCGCAGCGCGCATCCGTTTGGTCATACCTTTTCAACGACAAGGCGTGTTGTAGCCATGGACATCGCAGGCAAGGTTTTCATCGTCACCGGCGGCGCATCGGGCCTGGGTGAAGGCACCGCTCGCATGCTCGCGGCAAACGGCGGGAAAGTGGTGATCGCCGACCTGCAGGCCGACAAGGGCGAGGCGCTCGCGAAAGAGCTCGGTGGCGCGTTCGTGAAGTGCGACGTGAGCCAGGAGAGCGACGCGCAGGCCGCGGTTGCGAAGGCGGTGTCGCTCGGCAAGCTGGTCGGCCTGGTCAACTGCGCCGGCATCGCGCCGGCGGCCAAGACAGTGGGCAAGGACGGCGCGCATGCGCTGAACCTGTTCGCGAAGGTGATCACCGTCAACCTCGTCGGCAGCTTCAACATGATCCGGCTCGCGGCCGAGGCGATGGCCAAGAACGAGCCGGAGACCACTGGCGAACGCGGTGTGCTGATCTCGACCGCGAGCGTCGCCGCGTACGACGGGCAGATCGGCCAGGCGGCGTATTCGGCCTCGAAGGGCGGCGTCGTGGGCATGACGCTGCCGATCGCGCGCGACCTCGCGCGCAACGGCATCCGCAACATGACGATTGCCCCGGGCATCTTCGGCACGCCGATGCTGTTCACGATGCCTCAGGAGGTGCAGGACGCGCTGGCCGCGAGCGTGCCCTTCCCGAGCCGCCTCGGCACGCCGGCCGACTACGCGAAGCTCGTGCACCAGATCGTCACGAACGAGATGCTGAACGGCGAGGTGATTCGCCTCGACGGCGCGATCCGGCTCGCGCCGAAGTGACCGCCTGACAGGCTGGACCGGCTCCCGCCGGTCAGCCCTTCGTTTGCCTCAACCCTTGTTGTTGGCCCGCTTCGCGTAAAGCGCCCACAGCCTGGCCAGGTCGGCCGTGCCGTCGTTGCCGGTCACGCCCCGCAGCGTGGTCTGCGCCTTGCCGCTCTCCCCCGCGATCGCCTGCGCGATGCCGAGGTGCAGTTTCGCGTCTTCCGGCCGCTTCAGGCCGCCTTTGGCGAGGCCTTGCTGCATCATCTGCAGGCCCTTGGCCTTGTCGCCCTCGAACACCAGGTTCATCCCCAGCGTGAGCAGCGCGTTGCCGTCGCCGGCGCTGCCGGCCTGCTTCTCGTCGGCGGCGCGGCTCGCCTTGGCTTCGTCGACCTTCTTCAGGACCAGGTCGCGCAGCCGCTTGTGGCGATCGGCCTGCGGGCCGGTCCCCAGCGCGCCGGCCGCAAAGCCCTTGTCGATGACCTGCTTGGCCTCAGCCACCGACTCGGCCTGCAGCGCTAGCTGCGCCATCTCGGAGTAGTCGTTCGCCGCGGTGAGCACGCCGGTGGCGAGCGACAACCGATAGGTATCCAGCGTCAACCGATCCGAGAAGTTCGGCTTGCGCTGCAGCCGGTTCAGCAGCGAGGCCCAGTAGTCCTTCTTCGGGTAGTAGGTCACCAGGCGCTCGAGCGCGAAGGTCTCGGCGCCGATGTCCTTCTGCTTGATCGCCGCGTTCATCAGGAGATTGATGCGATCCTCGGACGGCGCGCTGCCCGCGCGCTCGGCGCCCTGGATCTCGGCCATCGCCTCCTTGATCGTGCCGGCGTAGTCGCCCGAGAGGTACTGCGTCTGGGTCAGCAACTGGCGATTGGCCGCGCTGGTGCCGCCTTCCTTGAAGTAGCGCTGGTACCACTGCATCGCCTTCGCGTACTCCTTGTTCCGGTAGTACGTGCCGGCGATCGACTCGATGATGCGCAGCTTGTCGCCGCCGACGCTGGCGCCCAGGGCTTCGAAGGAATGCGCCGCCGTGTCAGCGTCGCCGGCGCCCGAGGCCGCCGCCAGCCGCATGCGCTCGATCGTGGTGGTCTCGCTCGCGCTCTTGCCGCTGACGGCATCGGCCTCGCGAACCTTGGCCAACGCCTCGCGGTACTTGCCCGACTTGATCAACTCCTGCGCGGCCTGCAGCGGCTTGCCGATTTCGGGCCGCAGGGCCTGCGCTTGCGCGGTTGCCGCGAACGACGCCGCCAGCGCGATGCCGATCAGCCCGCGCTTGAGCCGCGACGAGAAAGAGTGCGTGTGGTGATGAGTGGTCATGCCGGGATGCGCTGCTTCACAAAATGCCGACTGCACAGAGTACCTACTTCACAAACTGCTCGTTGCCGACGATGCCGAGCTTGATCAGCTGGTGACGCTGGCTGTCCGCCAGCACCTCGGCCACGTACTTGTACTCAACGAGTTTGTTGGGCCGTACGTGCACTTCGGGCTGATCGGGCTGCGCGGCGGCCTCGGCCATCTTCGCTTGCAGGCTCGCGCGATCGGGCACCGCCACGCCGTTCCACAGAATGGTGCCGTCGAAGTCGATGTCGATGGTGACGACCACTGGCTCCTTGGTCGGCGGCGGAGGCGTGCCGACCGGCATGTTCATGTTCACCGCGTGAAGCTGCACGGGAATGGTGATGATGAGCATGACCAGCAGCACCAACATCACGTCGATGAGCGGGGTCGTGTTCATCTCGACCATCACGTCGCCGCCCGAGTCTCCCGAGCTTACGTTCATTGCCATGTCTTGACTCCTGCAGCGCCGGCTAGCCCTTGGGCGGCGGCTCGGTCACGAAGCTGACCTTCGCGATCGCCGCGCGCTGGCACGTGTAGACGACCCGGCCGACCGACTCGTAGCGCACGTTCTGGTCGCCGCGGATGTGCACCTCGGGTTGGGGGTCCTTGGTCGCCACGGCCTTGAGCTTGTTGAACAAGGTCTCGTTGTCGGGCACGAGCTGCATGTTCCAGTACACATCGCCGTCCTTGGACACCGAGATCTCGATGTTCTCCGGCTTGGTCTGGCGCGGGACGTTGGTCTCCTTCGGCAGCTTCAGCGCGATGGTCTGGGTGACGACCGGGATCGTGATCAGGAAGATGATCAGCAACACCAGCATCACGTCGACCAGCGGCGTGGTGTTGATCGCCGAGGTGACCTCGTCTTCGGCGGAGTCAGAGCCTACGCTCATGGCCATGGGCGGCCTCCTTCGAAAGATGCGTTGCGGGCCGAGGCTCTTAGCGCGCGATCTTCGCGCCCATCAGCACGCCGTGCAGGTCCGCGCCGAAGCTGCGCACCGACTCCATCGTCACCTTGTTGCGGCGCACCAGCCAGTTGTAGGCAAGCACCGCCGGAACTGCCACCGCCAGACCGATCGCCGTCATGATCAGCGCCTCGCCGACCGGGCCGGCCACCTTGTCGATCGATGCCTGGCCGGCGATGCCGATCGAGGTCAGCGCATGCAGAATGCCCCACACGGTACCGAACAGGCCGACGAACGGCGCGGTCGAGCCGACGGTGGCGAGGAACGCCAGGCCGTCCTGCAGGCGCGACTGCACGTCGTCGATCGCGCGCTGCACGCGCGAGCTGATCCAGGTGTTGCGGTCGATGTGCTCGGTCAGCGCACCTTCGTGGTGTTCGCTGGCCTCGACGCCGGACTCGGCGATGAAGCGGAACGCGCTGCCTTCCTTGAGCTTCTTGATGGCCTCGTTCACGCTCGCGGCCTTGAAGAAGCCCTGGCGCATTTCCCGCGCTTCGCCGCTGATCTTGATGCTCTCGTACAGCTTGGTGATCAGGATGTACCAGCTGCCCATGCTCATCAGCACGAGGATGATCAGCGTGCCCTTGGAGACGTAGTCGCCGGTCTCCCACATGGCCTTGATGCCGTACGGGTTGTCGACGGTGGCCGTGGTGGACGCACCCGGCGGCGTTGCGGTGGCGGGCGCCGCAGCAGCGGCAGGCGCGCTGGCATCGGCGGCCGGAGCAGCGGTGGCCTCGGGAGCGCTGGCCTGGGCATAAGCCGCGGCGGGCACGACGGCACCGATGGCGACGGCGCACAGCACAGCAAGGGTGGCGCCGATCGAGGCGACGGTTTGACGCACGGTCATGATTCTTCCTATCTGTCTACGAGATGAACGGAGATGAGTCGTCTGGGGCGGAGCAAGCGAATGGAGGGTTCGCCCGCTTCACTCCAGCTTGTAGCTGAACGGCACGCGCACCTGAACGTCGCGCCCCTGGCCCTGGCACTTGAACTCGCTGACGACGCGGATTGCCGCGCGGCCGAAGATCGGGTTCGATGCGCGTTCGACCTGCACGTTCTTGATCTCGCCGGAGGCGGACAAGGTGAACAGGACCATCGCTTCGCCCTTCTCCAGGCCTTGGCGGACCGCTTCCTTCGGGAACGCGGCGTCGCCCATCGCGGTCTGGTAGTTCGAGCAGACGACGGCGGCCGACAGGACAGCAGGAGCCGGCGGCGCAGGCGGTGCAGGCGGCGCTTGCGGCACGACCGGCTTGATCTCGGTGGTCGGCGGCGGCGTGTTGGTGGTCGTCGTGATCGTCGGCGCCGGCGGAGGCGGCGTCGCGACGGTGACTTCCGGCGGCGGAATGAACGGCGGCGGCGGCGCGTTCATCTGCGGCGGCGGCGGCACCACGACTTCGGGCGGCGGCGGCGGAGGCTTGGGTGCCTCTTCGATGACCTTGGTTTCGATCGGCTTGATGACCTCGACCACCTTGCGGGCCAATCCGCTGGCCAGCGCCCAGACCAGCAGGATATGGAAGAGGATCACGGTAGCGATGCCGACCAGATGTCGCCTGGGGTCGGCTTGTCGCTCAGAATAGTTCATAGTTCTGGGATCTCCAGAGTTCCAAAATGCGCAGCTGAGGTACGCGACTTACCTAAGCACTGACGAGCTTGTGGCCTGGAAGGCAGTGCCTAGCCCGGACTGCCCTCGTGCGAAGCTGCGCATTCTAAGCTAGGGGCGTGCCAGGTTTTGGGGGCGTGATTACCCCGAGCGGCGCAGGGCACGCGAGCGGCGGAATTACGGGGCGTTTCGTGCTATGCCGCCCTGTAATCGCCGCTTCGACGTCGCCACAAAAGGAAGCGGCGGCCGCAGCCGCCGCTTCTTGACGCCTGAGCGTCAACCGCGATCAGAACGAGTACTTCGCGCCGATCGTGAAGAACCGGCCCACCGCGCCAGCCTGATGCCAGGTCTGGTTGTAGTTGATGGCGTACGGAATCGCGAGGTACGGATCAAACGGGGCCTTCCGATCAAAGAGGTTCTGGATCGAGAAGTTGATGTCCAGGTTTTTGATCGGCGACCACTTCGCGAACAGGTCGAACGTCGTGAACGACGGCAGACGGCAGTTGTTGTAGACATTGCCGTTCGTGTCGAACACGCCGCAGTTGTACTGCCCGTTGTCCGGATAGGTCACGCCCGTGTTGGAGTTCGTGATCGTTCCAGTCGGAACGCCGTTCTCGTCCACGTCCTGGGCCGTCGTTTCGCCCTTGTGGTCGATCATCTTGATCGGGCCGACGTAGTTGACTGCGCCGGTCACTGCGACTGGGCCGCGATCCCAGGTCACCGAAAGTGTCAGCTTGTCCTTCGGCGAACCACCGCCCGCGCTCTGAACCAGCGGACCTTGCGTCCCGGCGTAGTCCACGGTCACACCGTTTACATCGGTCCGCTTGTAGGTCAGCGTGTGCGACCAGTTCAACTGGGTTGTCAGCTTGCCCGCTTCGCCCAAACTCATCTTGTGACGCAGTTCGAAGTCGATGCCATCGGTCTTCGTCTTCGCGGCGTTCTCATAAAACCCCGTGACCGTCAGGTTGCCCTGCGCGTCGTAGTACAGGAACGTGTTCGGCGACAGGCCGGCGAACTTCTGATTGCGCAGATCGGGCTTCGCCACGCCGGAAGTCGGATCGGTCGAGCCATCGCAGCCAGCCGAGCACTGGCCCTGCGGAACGATCGAATTCGGATCGGCCTGGATGATCTCGTTCTTGCGGTCGACCTTCCAGTAGTCAAGCGTTGCGCTCAGCCCGGCGATCGGCTCGGCGATAAGGCCCAGCGTATAGCTCTTCGCCTTTTCGGGCTTCAGGTTCGGGTTACCTTGCGACAAGATGCCGAACGACGTGAAGCCGAAGCTGGAGCCGCCTCGCTCAGCGGGCCCCGGCGCGCGGAAAGCCTCGGCATATGTGCCGCGAATCGCAAGCTG
>DATEFR010000642.1:0-2676 GCA_035280545.1 Burkholderiaceae bacterium
TTCGTCATCGCGCCGTAGCCCCAGGTGTTCGCGACACCGGCGACCGTGGTCGAGTGGCAGATGCGCGCCTGGTGGTCGCAGTTGTTGCTGCCCCAGAGGCTGACCCACTTGCGCAAGAGATACGACTGCTCGTTGTTGTGCTTGGACGAGCCGACGATGAAGATCGAATCCGGGCCGCTCGCCTTCTTCAGCTCGAGCATCTTCGCGCTGATCTCGTTCAGCGCCTGGTCCCACGAGATCTTCTGGTACTTGCCGTTGACGAGCTTCATCGGCGCACGCAGCCGGTACTCGCCGTGGCCGTGCTCGCGCAGCGCTGCGCCCTTCGCGCAGTGCGCGCCCATGTTCAGCGGCGAATCGAACACCGGCTCCTGGCGGGTCCAGACGCCGTTCTCGACGACCGCGTCGACCGCGCAGCCCACCGAGCAATGGCCGCAGACCGTGCGCTTGACCTCGACCTTGCGCTCGCCGTCCTTCGCACTCGAGTCGGCGGCCTGGGCCTTCTTCTGCACCAGCGTCAGTTGCGAGGCGGCGAGGCCGGCGCCGACACCGAGGCCGGAGCGGCGCAGGAACGCGCGCCGGTCCATCGTCGGGATCGCGCGCGAGACGCCGCGGGCGAGGCTGCCGACCAGTCCTGCATGCGTCGAGGACAAAACGGGCGCGGGCCGACCCGCGTCAGTGGATTTGCGCGTGAGCAGCATCATCTCTCCAGCGGGCCGGTGAGGGGCCCAACTTCAAGCTCGGGTGGTTTCGTAGTAGCGCAGCACGTGCTGCGTCAACTGATAGCCGGCGGCCTGCGCAACGGCAGGTTTCGCGGCGGCAGCCGTCGTGGCCACCGCCTGCGGTGCGCTGCCGGGCAGCATCACTTTCGCGGCCACTGCAGCGGCGCCGGCGGCGCCGGCTCCGACGATCAGACCACGGCGAGTTGCCGGCTTGGCGGTGGGGGTTGTCGCGTCATGCGACCTAGCGTCGATCTTCATCGCTTCGGCTCCGAGAAACTTCCCGTCCCAACGACGCGTAGACCCGTGGCGGCATCTCGCGATTCGACGAACATATTACCGAATGTATGCAACGCTTTGCATAGCGTCATCAGGGACAGCCCGCAGCGTGGTCAACACGCGCCGCCGTCAGCTTCGTGAAAGCTCACGCTTCCAGCAGATCGAAGCCCTGTCCTTCCACGGCGAAGAAGTCGCGCGCGAACAGCGCGAGCGCTCGATAGAAGTCCGCGCGCGGGTGTTCGGCAATCGCGTTCAGCATCGAATCAACCCAGTGACGCACGTGGTCATTGAAGAACGCCTGCTGCTTCGCGAGGTTGCTGACCGCGAGGTCGTCGCCGGCGATGAGGTAGCGCATCACCTCGCACAGGCTCGCGATGTGGTCCTCGGTTTCTTCGACATGACTCGCGCGCTCCAGCCCCAATGCGGCGAGCGTGTCGCGCAATTCGACCAGCGGCTTCTCGTTCAGGTGCCCGGCGACGTGGTACGAGCCGTACAGAAAGATCTCGGGCTTGCCTACACCTTGGAACAACGCCGCGTATTCGTCGGCGACTTGTTCCAGCCCGAGCCGACGCGACGCCGCGACAACCCCCATCCAGCTCGCCTCCAGGAAGCCGCCGGCCGCCGGCGCTTCGGTAGGCGCGACCTGCAGCTGCGCGTACAGCTCGGCATCCGGCGACGCGTAGAGCAGCGCGGCGAGCAAGCCGTAGACCTCGGCGCGCGCGAGCTCCTCGCGGTCGTCGGGCGGGTTCGTGAAGGTCAGCGGCGTGGAGGTCGTCGTCATCGGGTCGTGCCGGTCGCGGCGGCGGTCAGAGGTCGGTGATCTTCACTTCGTCCGGGCTGCTGTGCAGGTCGATCACGCGGCAATCGCCGCACATCCGCAGCCGCTCGGCATGCGCGCCCTGGAACATCGGATGCCCCGCGAGCTTCAGCGCCATCGCTTCGATCGCCTTCAGCGTGCCGAACGGCTTGCCGCAGCGAACGCAGCGGTACGGCGGCACCTCATTCAACACGCGCAGCTGCTTGCGTGCCTTGCCGCCATCGGCCAGCCACAGTCGCGGCTGCAAGGTGATCGCCTGCTCCGGGCAGGTGCTCGCGCAAAGACCGCACTGCACGCAGTTCTTCTCGATGAAGCGCAGCTGCGGCGCCTCCGGGTTGTCGGCCAGCGCCGCCTCGGGACAGGCACCGACGCAGGCCAGGCACATCGTGCAGCGATCGGCGTCGACCACCAGATTGCCGAGCGGACTGGCGCCGCCCGGCAGCGCGATCTGCTCCGGCACGGCGCTGGCCTGCTGCATCAGGTGGTCGATCGCGAGCTCCAGCGTCGCCCGTTTGTCGGGCTGCACGCTGTACGCGGCCGGCTGCGCGACGGTCTGTGCCGGCGCGGCGCGCAAGCCCGCATCGAGCGCTGCGACGTCGCGAGCGCCGACGATGCGCAGATGCTCGCCGGCATAGCCCAGTCCCGCGAGGATCGCCTGCGCGACCTGCATCTGCGCCGCGACCGCGTCGCGGTAAGCGGGCGCTTCCTCGTCGGTCATCAGCACCCAGACCTGCGAGGCACCGTACGCGATCGCCGACAGCCACAGCTCGATGCCGACCGACGCGGTGTGCCACAAGTCCAGCGGCAGCACGCGCGCCGGCACGCCGCGCACCGCGGGGTCGGTGCGCGCGGCGCGGCCCAGCG
>DATEFR010000643.1:0-6220 GCA_035280545.1 Burkholderiaceae bacterium
CTCCGGCGAGCTCGCGGTCTCGTCGCCGATCAGCTCGGCGACCGGGCAGTCCAGCGCATTGGCGAGCTGGCGCAGAAACTGCACCGACGCATTGCCGACGCCCATCTCGACGTTCGCGACATGCCGCTCCGAGACGCCGGCCGCCTTCGCGAGGCTCTTGCGCGTCATGCCGCGGCGCGCGCGCAATGCACGGGTGCGCTCGCCGAGCGCAGCGAGCAGCGGGTCCTTCGAATCGCCGGCCGATGGAGTGGACTCCAACGATTCAGGGCGCGGGGAACGGTCCAAGTCGGTCACCTTCGGGTTTGCGCTGAGCAGCGCCGCCTGGTTCGGCGGCTATAGTGCCAGAACATGCAACATATTACATCTGCCTGATGTGCATCTGCCTGATAAGCAGCGGCGTTTGCGGAGATCGGACATGGCGGACACCTCAGTAGTACCCGTGGAGCCGCCGCCCGAGCGGTTCAACGCCGCCGCGCACCTGCTCGCGCTGAACGAACAGCGCGGCGGGGTCACGGCATACCTCGACGATACCCGCCGGCTCAGCTACGCCGAGCTTGCCGACAGCGTGCGGCGCTGCGCTGCCGGGCTGCTCGCGCACGGGCTGCGCCGCGAGGAGCGCGTGCTGATCGTGATGCACGACAGCGTCGACTTTCCCATCGCGTTTCTCGCTGCGCTGTACGCCGGCATCGTGCCGGTGCCGGTCAACACGCTGCTGACGGCGGACGACTACGCCTACATGCTGGACCATGCCCGCGCGCAGGCCCTGCTGGTGTCGCGCGCGCTGTGGCCGACCGTGCAGACGGCACTGGCCAAGGCGGATCGCAACGTGCCCGTGCTCGTCAGCGGCGGCAATGCCGACGAGCCGGTGCCCGAGGGAACGCGCCCGTTCGCGTCGCTGCTGGCGGCCGACCCGCTGCCGCGCGCGGCCGACACCGGCGCCGACGAGATCGCGTTCTGGCTCTATTCGTCCGGATCGACCGGCCGGCCCAAGGGCACCGTGCACACGCACGCGAACCTGTACTGGACCGCCGCGTTGTACGGCACGCCGGTGCTCGGACTGCGCGAAGGCGATATCGGCTTCTCGGCCGCGAAACTGTTCTTCGCGTATGGGTTGGGCAATGCACTGACGTTCCCGCTCTCGGTCGGGGCGACCACGGTGCTGATGGCCGAGCGGCCGACACCGGCCGCGATCTTCAAGCGTTGGGTCGAGCACGGCGTGACCGTGTTCTTCGGCGCCCCGACCGGTTATGCCGGCATGCTCGCGTCGCCCGATCTGCCCGAGCGTTCGCGCGTGAAGCTGCGCTTGTGCTCGTCGGCCGGCGAGGCGTTGCCGCGCGAGATCGGCGAGCGCTTCACCGAGCGCTTCGGCTGCGAGATCATCGACGGGCTGGGCTCGACCGAGATGCTGCACATCTTCTTGTCGAACCGTCCGGGCGCGGTGCGCTACGGCAGCACCGGCGAGGTCGTGCCGGGCTACCGTTTGCGGCTGGTCGACGAGAACGGTGGCGACACCGCGCGCGGCGAGATCGGCGACCTGTACGTCAGCGGCCCGACCTCGGCGCTGATGTACTGGGGCAACCGCGAGAAGTCGCGCGCGACGTTCCAGGGCGCCTGGACCAAGACCGGCGACAAGTACTGCATCGACGAGCACGGCTCGTACGTCTACGCCGGGCGAAGCGACGACATGCTGAAGGTCAGCGGCATCTATGTCTCGCCGTTCGAAGTCGAGGCGACGCTGATGCGCCACCCGGCGGTGCTCGAATGCGCGGTGATCGGCAAGGAGGACGCCGACGGCCTGACGAAGACCAAGGCCTATGTCGTGTGCAAGCCCGGCCAGTCGGTCGCCGAGGACGAGCTGAAGGCCTTCGTGAAGGAACAGCTCGCGGCCTACAAGTACCCGCGCTTCATCGAGTTCATCGCCGAGTTGCCGAAGACGGCGACCGGCAAGATCCAGCGCTTCCGGCTGCGCGAGCGCGAAGCCTCGGCCGGCAAGGACCGCGGGTGACGCGGGCGTTCGTCGAGATCAGCTGGCAGGACCGGCCGCTGAAGCTCGAGTTGGCCTGGGTCGGCCCACCCGCCGCGGCGGCGACGCGGCCGACCATCGTGTTCCTGCACGAAGGCCTGGGCTCGGTCGCGATGTGGAAGGACTTTCCGGCGCGTCTGTGCGAAACCCTGGGCTTGCGCGGCCTTGTCTACTCGCGCTACGGCTATGGCCGCTCGACACCCAAGCCGCCGCATGAGTGCTGGGCGCCCGATTTCATGCATCGCCAGGCGCACGAGGTGCTGCCGGCGCTGCTGGCCGCGCTGCGCATCGAACGCCCGGTGCTCTTCGGCCACAGCGACGGCGGCTCGATCGCGCTGCTGCATGCGGCGCGCTTCGACGCGGCCGGCGTGATCGCGCTCGCGCCGCACCTGTTCGTCGAGGACGTCGCGATCGCCAGCATTGAAAAGGCGCGCGACGCCTACGCGACGGGCGACCTGCGCGACCGCCTCGCGCCCTACCACGACGACCCCGACTCGGCATTCCGCGGCTGGAACGACGCGTGGCTCTCGCCCGCGTTCCGCGCGTGGAACATCGAAGCCGAGATCGCGGCCATCCGCTGCCCGGTGCTCGCGGCGCAAGGCGAGGACGACGAATACGGCACGCTGGCCCAGATCCACGCGATCGAGCGGTCCCTACCGAAAACCCGCTTGCTCGTGATCCCCAAATGCGGGCACTCTCCGCACCGCGATCAGCCCGATGCGCTGACCGCCGCCACCCAACGATTCATTCACGGAGTCCTCGAATGAGCATCCGCGCGCACGCCCCGGTCGGGCCGAGCAGCCTGTTGTTGTCCAAGCCCCTGCTGGCCGCCCTCGCCGCGGCCGCGCTGTCGTTCGGCGCGCATGCACAGAGCAATGCGCCGATCAAGGTCGGCTTCATGCTGCCCTACACCGGCACCTATGCGAGCTTGGGCAACATGATCGAGAACGGCTTCAAGCTCTACGTGCAGGAGCAGGGCGGCAAGCTCGCCGGGCGCGAGATCCAGTACTTCAAGGTCGACGACGAGTCCGAGCCGTCCAAGGCCACCGACAACGTCAACAAGCTGATCAAGCGCGACAGCGTCGACGTGCTGGTCGGCACCGTGCACTCGGGCGTCGCGCTCGCGATGGCGAAGGCCGCGAAGGAGAACAACACGCTGCTGATCATCCCGAACGCCGGCGCCGACGCGATCACCGGGCCGATGTGCGGCGCGAACATCGTGCGCAGTTCGTTCTCGAACTGGCAGCCCGCTTTCGCGATGGGCAAGGTCGCGGCGGAGAAAGGCGCGAAGAAGGCCATCACGATCACCTGGAACTACGCGGCCGGCGCCGAATCGGTGAAGGGCTTCCGCGAGGCGTTCGAGAAAGGCGGCGGCACGGTCGTGAAGGACCTGAACCTGCCGTTCCCGGGCGTCGAGTTCCAGGCGCTGCTGACCGAGATCGCGGCGCAGAAGCCCGATGCGGTCTATGCGTTCTTTGCCGGCGGCGGCGCGGTCAAGTTCGTCAAGGACTACGCGGCCGCGGGCCTGAACAAGACGATCCCGCTGTACGGCCCCGGCTTCCTGACCGACGGCACGCTCGAGGCCCAGGGCGCGGCGGCGCAAGGCATGCTGACGACCCTGCATTACGCCGACAACCTCGACACGCCGCGCAACAACGCGTTCCGCAAGGCCTTCGCGCTGACCTACAAGGCCAATGCCGACGTCTATGCGGTGCAGGGCTATGACGCCGCGCAAATCCTCGGCGCCGGCCTCGCCGCGGTGAAGGGCGACATCACGAAGCGCGACGCGCTGACCGCCGCGATGCGCAAGGTCACGGTCGACAGCCCGCGCGGCAAGTTCACGATCTCGCCGGCCGGCAACCCGGTGCAGGACTTCTACCTGCGCGAGGCCAAGGGCAACAACAACGAGTACCGCTCGGTCGCGGTCAAGGCGCTGGCCGATCCGGCGCGCGGCTGTAAGTTGTAGAGCCGCGCCCGGTTCTTGCAAGTCCGTTCGCGCTGAGCCTGTCGAAGGGCTTCGACAAGCTCAGCCCGAACGGTTCTATTGACGTCGACCCTGCCTCACGTGGACCTCGCCACCTTCCTCGTCCAGTGCCTGAACGCCGTGCAGTACGGCCTGCTGCTGTTTCTCGTGGCCAGCGGACTGACCTTGATCTTCGGGATCATGGGCGTGATCAACCTCGCGCACGGCAGCTTCTACATGATCGGCGCGTACCTCGCCTTCGCGCTCGCGCCGTGGTTCGGCGACTGGTTCCTGCTGCGGCTCGTCGTGGGTGTGCTGCTCGCCGCGCTGTTCGGCTATGTGCTGGAGTGGGCGTTCTTCAGCTTCCTGTACCAGCGCGAGCACCTGCAGCAGGTGCTGCTGACCTACGCGCTGATCCTGGTGTTCGAGGAGCTGCGCAGCATCCTGGTCGGCAACGACGTGCACGGCGTGCCGGCGCCGTCGTGGCTGTCGGGCAGCTTTCCGCTGGGCGAGCTGATGTCATACCCCTGGTACCGCGTGTTCGCGTCGGTCGCGTGCATCGTCGTCGCGCTGGCGCTGTACTGGGTCGTCAACCGCACGCGGCTCGGGATGATGATCCGCGCCGGTGCAAGCAACCGCGACATGGTGCGCGGCCTGGGCATCGACATCCGGCTGCTGTACCGCATCGTGTTCGCCGGCGGCGTCGCCCTCGCGGCGCTGGCGGGGATGATCGCGGCGCCGCTGTCGTCGGTGTACCCGGGCATGGGCGGCAGCGTGCTGATCATCTGCTTCGTCGTCGTCGTGATCGGCGGCATAGGCTCGATCACCGGCGCGCTGATCGCGTCGCTGCTGGTCGGCTTCGTCGACACTTTCGGCAAGGTGTTCTTCGCCGAATACAGCGGCGTGTTCGTCTACCTGCTGATGGCGGTGATCCTGGTCTGGCGGCCCGAAGGGCTGATGAAGCGGGGGTACTGAGGCGATGCGCCGCTATGCCCTCCCGCTCGTCGCGCTGCTGGTGCTGCTCGCGCTGCCCGCGGTGCTGACGCCCTATACGCAGGACCTGGTCGTGCGCATCGCGGTCTACGCGGTCTTCGCGCTGAGCCTGGAGCTGCTGGTCGGCATGACCGGGCTGGTCAGCCTGGGGCATGCGGCATTCCTCGGCATCGGCGCGTATGCGACGGTGCTGGCCTCGGGGGACAGCGGTGCGTCGCTCGCCAAGATACTGCCGCTCGCGATCGGCGCGGCCGCGCTGTATGCGTTCTTCGTCGGCGCGCTGAGCCTGCGCACCCGCGGCGTCTACTTCATCATGGTCACCCTCGCGTTCGCGCAGATGGCGTACTTCGTCGCGCATGACACCAAGCTCGGCGGCGGCAGCGACGGCATCTTCCTGTACGTGAAGCCGGTGCTCGATATCGGCGGCACGACGCTGGTCAACCTCGACGATCGCCGCCACCTGTACTACACCGTGATGGCCGTGCTCGCGCTGACCTACGTGCTGCTCGCGCTGATCGCGCGCTCGCGCTTCGGCCACGCGTTGGCCGGCATCCGCGTCAACGAGCAGCGCATGCGCGCGGTCGGCTTCGCGACCTATCGCTACAAGCTCGCGGCGTTCGTGATCGCCGCGGCGCTGGCGGCACTGGCCGGCGTGCTGCTGGCGGCGAAGGACGGAGCCGTCAACCCGGAGCTCATGAGCTGGCATGAATCGGGCGCGGTGCTGCTGATGCTGATCCTCGGCGGCATCGGCAGCCTGAACGGCGCGCTGATCGGCGCGATCGCGTTCACGCTGCTGAAGGAGCTGTTCCAGTCGGAGGCGTTGTTGGGGCCGCTCGCGGCGCACTGGCAGCTCAGCCTCGGGCTCGCGATCATCGGATTCGTCGCGCTGCTGCCCAAGGGATTGATCGGGCTGCGCGCGCGGCTGTCGGGAGTGCGGCATGGCTGACCAGGCTGGCACGGCATCGACACCGCCGCTGCTGCGCGCGATCTCGCTGACGCGCCGCTTCGGCGGGCTGGCCGCGGTCAACGGCGTCTCGCTGGACCTGCGCGTCGGCGAGGTGCATGCGGTGATCGGCACGAACGGCGCCGGCAAGTCCACGCTGATCAACCTGCTGTCGGGCGAGCTGCCGGCCAGCAGCGGCCGCATAGAGCTCAACGGCCGTGACATCACGCGCGTGCCGCAGCCGCGGCGCGCGCGCCTTGGCGTCGGCCGCAGCTACCAGCGCACGACCGTGTTCCCC
>DATEFR010000644.1:0-2569 GCA_035280545.1 Burkholderiaceae bacterium
CGTCGAGCTGCGCAGCGTCGCGAAACAGGCATTCCCGCGGGTCAGCGACATGGACATTCAGCGCGACCCGGTCGCCGTGGTCCTGCGCGAAACCCAGACCTTGCGCACGCAGGCCGGCAAACCCGGCGACAACGACCTCGAGACCCTGCTGCAAGCCGCTGCGTCGGCATGGCCCGGCGATCGTCCGGCGGCCGACAACCTGCGCTTCGAGCCCGGCCGGCTGAGCTTCGGCGCGAACGGCTGGAGCGATGCCCAGATCGAGCAGTTCCGCAGCCTGCTGCGCCCCGGCGGGTGGCAGGTGGATGCCGCCGAAGGCCGCTTGACCTTGAGCCGCACGCGCGCCGCCGGAGGCACCTCGTGAGCGCGGTGGTCGGCCGCGGCGGCTCGCCGGCACTCGCGGCGCTGCGTCAGCAAGCCGATGCCTGGTGGCGCTCGCGCAGCAAGCGCGAACGTCAGGCCGTCGTGGTCGTCGCGGCCGTGATCGGACTCTTCCTCGTCTGGTCGCTGTTCGTGCAGCCGGCCTGGCGCACGGTGCGCGAGGCGCCCGCCCAGCTCGATGCGCTCGAAGCGCAGTTGCAGCAGATGCAGCGCGTCGCAGCCGAGAGCCGCAGCTTGCGCAATACGGCGCCGGTCGGCGCCGCGCAGGCCGGCGTTGCGCTGAAGGCCGCGTCGGACCGGCTCGGCGACAAGGCGCGGCTGAACCTGCAGAGCGACCGCGCGATCCTGACCTTGACCGGCGGCGGCATCACCCCCGAAGCCCTGCGCGGCTGGCTGACCGAAGCTCGCGCCGGTGCGCGCGCGCGGCCGATCGAGGCGCAATTGCAGCGCGGCCCGAACGGCTACACCGGCACGCTGACGGTCAGCTTCGGAGGAGCGTCGTGATGTTCGGCCGCAAGGCGGTCGCGGGCGGCGCGAACAGCCTGTTCGGCAAGACGGCGCGCAAGCCGTCGCGCAAGGCGCATCGGCACCGCGGCCTCTGGAGTCCGACAGTCGGCGCGACCGGCTGGGGCGAATCGACCTTCGCCGAGATTTCGTGGGACAAGTCGCGCGGCGCGGCGACCCGCTGGGCGGTCGCCGGCGTGGTCGCCGGCATCCTGATCGCGCTGATCGTGTTCGCGCCGGCGGTGTGGCTGACGTCGTATATCGCGCAGGCCACCGGCGAACGGCTGCTGTTGTCGGAGCCGCGCGGGACGATCTGGTCGGGCTCCGCGGTCGTCGTGCTGACCGGCGGACCGGGCAGCCGCGACGCCGCCTCGCTGCCGGGCCGGCTCGAGTGGTCGCTCACGCCGCACGGCCTCGGCCTCGAGCTGAACATGCGCCACGCGTGCTGCCTGAACGGCAACGTCGTGCTGCAGATCAAGCCCGGCTTCGGCCGCACGACGGTCACGCTGCTGCCGCCGTCGGGCTGGGTCGGGCAGTGGCCCAGCGCCTTCCTCGGCGGGCTGGGCACGCCGTGGAACACGCTGCAGCTCGGCGGCGCCGCGCGGCTGGTCTCGCCCGGGCTCACGATCGAGTCGGTGCAGGGCCGCGTCATCGTCAACGGCCGCGTCGATCTCGAGCTGGTCGGCGTCTCGTCGCGACTCACGACGCTGGACACGCTGGGCAGCTATCGCATGAGCCTGAGCGGCGACGCCGCAAACCCGGGCGTCTCGCAGCTGAACCTGACGACGACCGAGGGCGCGCTGAAGCTCAACGGCACCGGGACCTGGGGGCCGTCCGGCGTGCGCTTCCGCGGCGAGGCCAGCGCCGGTGCTGGCGACGAGTCGGCGCTGTCGAACCTGCTGAACATCATCGGGCGGCGCAGTGGCGCACGGTCCGTCATATCGATCGGATGAGCATGAACGATCCCACAAGACCTCAGCCCGAACGGATGCTGCCCCAACGTGCCTGCGCCGCCGCGGTCGCCGCCGCGATGCTGTGCACCTCGTTCGCGCCGGCCGTCGTCGTCGCGGCACCCGCGGCAGCGCCGGCGCGCGGCGGCGAGGCGGTGACGCTGAACTTCGTCAACGCCGACATCGAAGGCGTGGCGCGCGCGATGTCGGCGATCCTGAAGCAGCAGTTCGTCGTCGACCCGCGCGTCAAGGGCACGATGACGCTGTACAGCGAGACGCCGCTGTCGCCACGCGACGCCTACGTCAATTTCCTGGCGAGCCTGCGCGGGCTGGGCTTCACGGTCGTCGAGGTCAACGGCCTGTACAAGATCGTGCCCGAGGCCGATGCCAAGCTGCAGACCGGCACCGTCGCGATCGGCGAGGCGCCGGGGCGCCGCGGCGATCAGGTGCTGACGCAGGTGTTCCGTCTGACCCACGAGAACGCGAACAACCTGGTGCCGGTGCTGCGCCCGCTGATCAGCCCGAACAACACGATCAACGCGAACCCGGGCAACAACACGCTGGTCGTCACCGACTACGCGGACAACCTGCAGCGCATCGGCAAGATCATCGCGGCGATGGATGTGCCGGCGGCCGGCGATGTCGAGGTGATCCCGCTGAAGTACGCGGTCGCGGCCGACATCGCCACGCTGGTGCAGCGCCTGACCGACAGCGCCGGCGGCGCGGCCACGCCCGGC
>DATEFR010000645.1:0-9444 GCA_035280545.1 Burkholderiaceae bacterium
GCCGGTGCTCGGGGCTGAAGTGGCGCAGCCGGGTCAGGCTGAACTCGTGCCACTCGCCCATGTTCCACGCGACGAACAGCAGGATGCCGGCGAGTGCCGCGAGCGGCACGCTGGCGGCGAGCGGCGCCGCGGCGATCACGATCACCAGCAGCGTGGCCGCGTGCACGACCCCGGCGACCGGGCTGGTCGCGCCCGCGCGCACGTTCGTGACCGTGCGCGCGATCGTGCCGGTGGCCGGGATGCCGCCGAAGAACGGCGCGACGACGTTCGCGACGCCTTGTGCCATCAGTTCCTGGTTCGGGTCGTGCCGCTTCAGCGTCGTCAGCGTGTCGGCGACCCGCGCGCACAGCAGCGACTCGATGGCACCGAGCAGCGCGATCGTGATCGTCGGAATCACCAGGTGCTGCGCGCTCTCCCAGCTCAGCGCCGGCCAGGCCATCTCGGGCAGGGCGCGCGGAATGCCGCCGAAGCGCGAGCCTATCGTCTCGACCGGCAGATCGAAGATCGCGGCCACCGCCGAGAGCGTGATCAGCGCGACGATGGGCCCCGGCATGCGCGACGCGAGCCGCACCGCGCGCACGTCCAGCACCGCACCGGGCAGCAGCTTGCCCGGCGCGAACAGGCGCGGCCAGAAGAACAGGCCGGCGACGCACACCGTGCCGATTGCGAACGCATACGGATTGAAGCCGGACAGGTGTGCGACCAGCGCGCTGACCTGGGCGAAGAAATCGGCCGGCACCTTCTCGATCTTCAGCCCCAGCAGATCCTTGACCTGCGACAGCGCGATCAGCACCGCGATGCCGTTGGTGAAGCCGATGACGATGGACACCGGGATGTAGCGCACCAGCACGCCCAGCCGCAGCCAGCCGAGCGCGAACAGCAGCAGCCCGGCGAGCACGGTTGCGATCAGCAGGTTCGGCACGCCGTAGCGCTGCACGATGCCGTAGACGATCACGATGAACGCGCCGGCCGGCCCGCCGATCTGCACGCTCGAGCCGCCCAGCGCGGAGATCAGGAAGCCGGCGATGATCGCCGTGAAGATGCCTTGCTCGGGCTTGACGCCCGACGCGATCGCGAAGGCCATCGCCAGCGGCAGCGCGACGATGCCGACGGTGACGCCGGCGCCTAGGTCGGCGAGGAAGCGGTGACTGTCGTAGCCGCGTACGGCTTCAAGCAGGCGCGGGCGAAACGGATGGGGCGAGATGGGCAGCGGCGGCATGGAGCGACTCCTGGATTCGATCGACGGAAGGCCGGATCGAGCACCCCGGAGGGCCGCAGTGGTGGGCACGCGCCATGAAGCGCCGGCGGCGCGAGAGCTGCCAGATTCGTGAAGAGTAGCGCGAGGAGCCGTGCGTGCTTGCCACGTCCGCAGTCTAACGGGTGACCTTCTCCAGCCCCGACAATGGCCGGCCACACTTCCGAAAGAATGCCGATGTCCCTATCGTTTGAAGCGCCGCGCCTGTGGCGAACCCTGAGCCTGACGACTGCGGTGGCCGCGCTGGTCGGTGCGTGCGGCGGCGGCGGTTCGTCGAATGATGCGGCGACGGCGACGCCGAGCGCTGCACCCGCACCCGCGCCCACCTCGGACGATGGTTCGCCGGCTGCCGGTTATGCAAACGGGCACTGCGCGATCCCGGCAGCGGCGCAGGCGGTGTCGGTGACCACGCCCGACCACGTGGTCGGTGACGGCACGGCGGCGAGTTGCACGTCCGCGGCCGTCGTGGCCGCGGTCGCGCAAGGCGGCATCGTCACGTTCAACTGCGGCGCCGCCCCGATCACGATCACGATGGCCGCGACCGCGAAGGTCTTCAACGACAAGCCCGACCTCGTGCTCGACGGCGGCGGCAAGGTCACGCTCAGCGGCGGCGGCAGCCTACGCATCCTGTATCAGAACACCTGCGACCAGGCCCAGGTGTGGACCAGCTCGCGCTGCGACCAGCAGGACAACCCGAAGACGACGGTGCAGAACATCACGCTGGTCGACGGCAACTCGAGCGGGCAGACCTACGGCCTCGGCGAGGTCTACGGCGGCGGCGCGATCTACGCGCGCGGCGGTCGGCTGAAGATCGTCAACGCGCGCTTCTTCCGCAACGCCTGCGAGGCGACCGGGCCCGACCTCGGTGGTGCCGCGGTGCGGGTGTACGGCAACTCGAGCGCGGCGCCGGTGTATGTGGTCAACAGCACCTTCGGTGGAGCCGCCGGGTACGGCAACCAGTGCTCGAACGGCGGCGCTCTGAGCGGCCTAGTTGCGTCCTTCAGCGTGATCAACACGCTGATGAGCCACAACCTGGCGATCGGCAACGGCGCGAATCCGGCGCGCAGCGGCACGCCCGGCGGCGGCAGCGGCGGCGCGATCTACCAGGACGGCAACACCTTCGACCTCAGCGTTTGCGGCAGCGACGTGCACGACAACAGCGCCAACGAAGGCGGCGGCGCGTTCTTCTACGTCAGCAACGACCTCACCGGCACGATGTCGATCACCGATTCGCTGCTGCAGGCGAATCCGAGTGCCGGGTTCGAGACGGCGGGCCTGCCCGGCATCTTTGTGCTCGCGAAGAGCGGCCAGCCCGTGATCACGAATTCGACGCTCTCGAAGTGACGCGCCGCGGCGGCGCGCCTCAGCGCACCCGCATGCCCGGCGTCGCGCCGGCCCACGGCTCGAGGATGTAGAGCCCGGGGTTGGCCTTCTCGTCGCCATGCGAGGCGGCGAGCACCATGCCTTCGGAGACGCCGAACTTCATCTTGCGCGGCGCGAGGTTCGCGACCATCACGGTGAACTTGCCGATCAGGTCCTCGGGCGCGTAGGCCGACTGGATGCCGCTGAAGACGTTTCGCGTCCTGCCTTCGCCGGCGTCCAGCGTCAGGCGCAGCAGTTTGCTCGAGCCGTCCACGCGCTCGCAGGCCACGATCTGCGCGATGCGCAGATCGACCTTCGCGAAGTCGGCGATGCCGATTTCGGGCGCGAGCGCCTCGCCCCCCGGCGCCGGCGCGGCCGCCACGGCGGGCGGCTCGAACAGTGCGTCCAGCAGCTTCGGATCCACACGCTGCACCAGATGGGTGTACGGCGCGATCGCATGCCCGGCTTCGAGTGACCTCTCGATGTCCGCGAACTGCAGCGGCGCGACTTTCAGGAAGGCTTCGACCTTCGCGGCCAATACCGGCAGGATGGGCTTCAGGAAGATGGTCAGCAGCCGGAAGCTCTCGATGCAGCCGTAGCAGACGTCGGCGAGCCGGTCGAGGTTGCCCGCCTTGGCCAGCTCCCATGGCTTCTCGGCATCGAAGAACTCGTTGACCGCGTCGGCACCGCGCATGATCTCGCGCACCGCCTGGCTGTATTCGCGTGCCTCCAGCGCGATCTCGATCGAACGAGCGCGCCGCTTCACGTCGTCGATCAGCTTTTGCGCGTGTTCAGTGCCGGCGCTCACGAGGCGCCCGCCGAGCTGGTCCTGCACGAAACGGCTGACGCGGCTCGCGATGTTGACGTACTTGCCGACCAGGTCGCTGTTGACCCGCGCGACGAAGTCCTCGGGGTTGAACTCGACGTCCTCGACCCGCCCGTTCAGCTTGGCGGCGAAGTAGTAGCGCAGCCATTCGGGATTCATCCCGAGCTCGAGATAACGCAGCGGCGAGATGCCGGTGCCGCGGCTCTTGCTCATCTTGTCGCCGCCGACCGTGATGAAGCCGTGCACGTTGATCCGAGTCGGCACCTTGCGGCCGCTGAAGTGCAGCATCGCGGGCCAGAACAGCGTGTGGAAGGTGACGATGTCCTTGCCGATGAAGTGCACCTGCTCGACGGTGGGGTCGTGCATGAAGTCGTCGAACGGGATGCCCTTGCGGTCCAGCAGGTTCTTCAGCGACGCGAGATAGCCGATCGGCGCGTCCAGCCAGACATAGAAGTACTTGCCCGGCGCGTCGGGGATCTCGATGCCGAAGTACGGCGCGTCGCGGCTGATGTCCCAGTCGGCGAGCTTGACCGCGCCGCTCTCCTCGTCGGTCGCGAACCACTCCTTGACCTTGTTCAGCACCTCGGGCTGCAGCCGGCCGGGCTCGTTCATCCAGCCCTTCAGGAACTCGATGCAGCGCGGGCTCGAGAGCTGGAAGAAATAGTGGTCGCTGGACTTCAGCACCGGCGTCGCGCCGGTCAGCGTCGAGTACGGGTTCTTCAGGTCGGTCGGCGCGTAGACGGCGCCGCAGACCTCGCAGTTGTCGCCGTACTGGTCCTTCGCGCCGCAGTTCGGGCACTCGCCCTTGATGTAGCGGTCGGGCAGGAACATGCCCTTGACCGGGTCGTAGAACTGCTCGATCGTGCGTTCGGCGATCAGGCCTTCCTTGCGCAGCGCGAGGTAGATGAGCTTCGCGAGCTCGTGGTTCTCGGCCCCATCGGTCGAGTGCCAGTTGTCGAACGCGATGTGGAAGCCGTCGAGGTACTGCTTGCGCCCGGCCGCGATCTGCGCGACGAAGGCCTGCGGCGTCAGCCCGGCCTTCTCGGCGGCGATCATGATCGGCGCGCCGTGCGCGTCGTCGGCGCAGACGAAATGCACCTCGCTGCCGGCCATGCGCTGCGCGCGCACCCAGATGTCGGCCTGGATGTACTCCATCATGTGCCCGACGTGGAACGGCGCGTTGGCGTAGGGCAGGGCGGTCGTGACGAAGAGCTTGCGGGTCATGTCGGCAGCGGTCCGGCGACGGGCCGGGAAGAAACCGCAAATTCTAGAGGGCCGAGACGGCAGTGCGCCTGCCGACGGTCATTCGAGCAAGGCCAGGCGCAATCCGGCGAAGCGGCCGAAGTCGCGATCGAACGTGGCGAGCTCGGCGTTGTGCTCGATGGCGAGTGCCGCGAGGTGGGCGTCCGAGACCAGATTGCCGCCCGCGCCGGCGCCGATCAGGAGACGGCGCAACAGCCCTGCGTGGCGATCGGTCGGCAGCAGCACGCGGGCGGACGGGTGGTCCAGCCACGTGTCGACGATATCCATCGCCACCTCGACGCCGAGCGGCTTCGCAAAGATGCCGCTTCGCGTGGCCAGGCGCACGAAGCCGAGCAAGGCGGCCCAGCCAAATCCGATGCCGCCCGGGCTGGCATACGCCGCTTCGATCCAGCGCTTCGCCGCGGCGGGCTGCGGGCTGTCCTCGTTGACCGCGTACAGCAGGACGTTGACGTCCGGTGTCTTCACTTGCGTACGCGCTTGGCCGCGGACGCCAGAGTGCCCTGGTCTTCCAGGTCGGCTGCGAGTGCCGTGGCCTTGGTCAGGTCCACCTTGGCACGCCCGAGTGCGAACGCCGGTTGGCGGAAGCGCGGTGGCGCACCACGCGCGGGCGCGCGCAACCCGGCGCGTACCGCATCGTTCAGCACCTGCTTGAACGGGCGGCCGCTGTGGTGCGCGGCCTCCTTCAGCAGACGCTGGACGTCGTCGTCGAGGGTGACGGTGGTGCGCATGGCATCAAGGCATCAAGTTGAGAGCATCATGATGCCATGCTCCGTGCGGCCGTGCCAGACCGCTCGTCAGAGCACCTTGCGCTCGGCCAGCGGCGGCGGCACCCACTCGTACAGCCAGGTCTCGGTCAGCGGCTGGCCGTTCAGGCTCAGGTACAGGCGCAAGGTCACCGGGTCGGTGTTCGCCTCCGGCACGATGTCGAACATCGCGCGCCAGCCGCGCACCGAGTTCAGCGGGCGCGCCGAGGTGATCTCGATCTTGCCGCTGGAGGCGCTGATCACCGGCTCGATCTTGACCGACGAATCGATCACCGAGAAGTCGCCGCCGGCGAAATCGACCGCGAAGCGGTACGAGTAGCGGCCGCGCTTCTGGCCGACGATGCCGCCGATGCCGGTGCGGGTCGCGACGCAGCGCGCCAGCGTCGTCTTGACCGGCGTGTCGTCGCACCAGTACAGCCGGTAGCCGAACAGCAGCTCCTGGCCGGGCTGCGGCTTCGCGGCGGGGTTCCAGAACGCGACGATGTTGTCGAAGGTCTCGTCGGCGGTCGGAATCTCGGCGAGCTGCACCGAGCCTGCGCCCCAGCCGCCCTTGGGCTCGACCCACAGCGACGGGCGGCGGTCGTAGAACGCGCCGTCGTCCTGGTAGTGGTCGAAGTCGCGATCGCGCTGCATCAGCCCGAAGCCGCGCGGGTTCTGGTCGGCGAAGCTGTTGAAGCGCAGGATCGCCGGGTTGCGCAGCGGGCGCCAGATCCATTCGCCGGTGCCGGTCAGCATCGACAAGCCGTCCGAGTCGTGGATCTCGGTGCGCCAGTCGTTCGCGACCCGGCGGTCGTTCTCGCCGGTCTGGTACATGCTGGTGCACGGCGCGATGCCGAGCCGCTCGATCTCCTTGCGCGGGTACAGCGCGGCGTCGACCTCCATCAGCATCGTGTCGCCCGGCGTGATCGCGAAGCGGTAGGCGCCGCTGATGCTGGGCGAATCGAGCAGCGCGTAGACGATCAGCGTGTTCGAGTTCGCCGCCGGCCGCTCGAAATAGAACTCGGTGAAGTCCGGGAACTCCTCCGGGCGCGGCAGCGCGGTGTCGACCGCGAGCCCGCGCGCCGACAGCCCGTACTGGCGCGTGCCGCTGGTCGAGCGGAAATAGCTCGCGCCGAGGAACGCCGCGACGTCATGCCGCGGGGCGGTGTGGTAGACGACCTGGAAGCCGGCGAAGCCCAGGTCCTTGGGCTGCTGCTCGCCGCGCAGGCCGCTTTTGCCGTAGTCGAACATCGTCGGGTCGTAGGCCAGCTCCTGCGCCGACCCGTTGTTGTCGACCTCGAACATCTGCACCGGCCGCTTGAAGAACATGCCGAGGTGGAACAGCTTGAGCTGGAAGCGCAGCTTGTCGTCGGCCCACAGCGCGTGGTCGGGCTTGTAGCGGATGGACTGGTACTGGTCGAAGTCCAGCGCCGCGACGGACGGCGGCAGCGCGCGCTTGTCGGGCTTGTGCGGCGCCGCCGACAGCGCACGCGCGCGGCCTTTCAGCGCGGCATAGCTGAAGGGCTGCGGTTTGCCGAGTGGCTTGATACCCGCTGCGCGGGCTTCGGGAGAGAGCAGGAGGCTGGGGCCGAGCGCGGCGGCGGCGCCCGCGGCGCCCAGGAGTTTTCGTCTTTTCATGGCGTAGCCGCCGGCGGCGGCGCAATGTCGAAGCGGGCGCCATTTTGCGGGCATCGGCGGACCGGTGTGTCTCAGATTGAGACACGGCCGGCCGCGGCCACGTCTACCGCTGGCCGCTCACCACTCGCGTATGGTCGGATTCGCGAACTGGAAATTGTTCGGCAGTGCCAGGTTCGAGTACGAGAACGACAGGCTCACGTCCAGCGAGCGGACCTGGTGCCACCAGCCCAGCGGCAGGAACACCGTCTCGCCCGGCTCGACGACGACCTCGAACACGGTCGCATCCTGGAACGCGGGGTAACGTGTGTAGTCGGGGTTGTCGAGGTCGATCGGGCTGTAGACCTCGAAGTGGTTGTACAGGCTGGGCGTGTCCAGCGGCGAGATGAAACGCCAGAGCTTGCGGCCGACGATCTGCGTGTGGAACAGCATGATCGTGTCGTGGTGCAGCGGCGTCACGGTGCCGGCCGGGCCGAACCAGAACGACGAACGCTCGGCGAGCTGTTGGCGGTCGCAGATCTCGGGCAGGTTGCCGATGTCCGCCAGCAGCGGCGCGAAGCCGGGCTGGCGCAGCGCTTCGTTGTTCGCGGTCAGGTAGTAGTCGTTGGTCGCGCCGCCGCGCATCACCGTGTCGACGAAATCGGCCAGGCGCGCGGTGCGCCGGTGCTTCAGCTTGTTCTGCTCGTAGTTCGGGTCGGCGCTGCGCTCCGCCTGGATCTCGACCATCAGGTGGCCGAAGCGCTCGGCCAGGTCCTGCGGCGACCAGCGCTTCATGGCCGGCCAATGGCGCGCGACGCCGGTCAGCACGACCGGCCGGCTGCCGCGCACGTAGCGCTCGAGGAACTCGGAGCGCGAGACGTGCGGCCGCTTCTCGACCTGGCAGTAGTGCGGATCCAGCTCCTTGAGCAGCTGCTGATTGCGCACCACCGATTCGAGCTTGTGGTGCAGCTGCTGCATCCGGCGCGCGGCCAGGAAGACCGGGTTCGCCTCGATCGTGCGGATCGCCTGCTCGCAGGTCGCGCGGTTCAGTCCGGCGGCGGCCATCGTCGCGAGCATCGCCTCGGGCGCGCAGTTGCGCAGCCGGTTCTCGGCGATCCACTGCTGCCAGCCGGCGTCCAGCGGGCGGGCCTGGGGCGATTGCAGCTCCAGCGGGTGCGGGGCCTGCGGCAAACTGGCCGCCAGGTTCAGCGGGCGCGGCGCGGGGGGAATGAGTGCGGCGGCAGGCATGTGAAAAATTCTAGGTTTCGGTCCGCTTTGTTCGGCCGCGAGAAGCGCGGCTTTACCACCGCTTTACGCAGGTGGATACGAGTTGTGTCCGACGTGCCGATCGACGCGACGGGCTAGACTCCCTCGAATTCCCGGCAATGCAGCCTTTCGGGGCAACCTCATTCAATGTCCGTCAGCGAACAGGCCGTTACCAACGCGCTCCAAGCCGTCGTCGATCCGAACACCGGGCGCGACTTCATCTCGTCCAAGCAGGTCAAGAACCTGCGGATCGAAGGCGGCGACGTGGCCTTCGACGTCGAGCTCGGCTACCCGGCCAAGAGCCAGATCCCGGCCCTGCGCAAGGCGCTGATCGCGGCGGCGCGCAGCGTGGCGGGCGTCGAGAACGTCAGCGTCAACCTGACGAGCAAGATCATCGCGCACGCGGTGCAGCGCGGCGTGCAGCTGCTGCCCAAGGTCAAGAACATCGTCGCGGTCGCCTCCGGCAAGGGCGGCGTCGGCAAGAGCACGACCGCGGTCAACCTCGCGCTCGCGCTGGCGGCCGAGGGTGCGACCGTGGGCATCCTCGACGCCGACATCTACGGCCCGAGCCAGCCGATGATGATGGGCATCACCGGCCGGCCCGAGAGCGAAGACGGCAAGACCATGGAGCCGCTCGAGAACTACGGCGTGCAGGTGATGTCGATCGGCTTCCTGATCGACGCCGACAACCCGATGATCTGGCGCGGCCCGATGGCAACGCAGGCGCTCGAGCAACTGCTGCGGCAGACCAACTGGAGCGACCTCGACTACCTGATCGTCGACCTGCCGCCGGGCACCGGCGACATCCAGCTGACGCTGTCGCAGCGCGTGCCGCTGACCGGCGCGGTGATCGTCACGACGCCGCAGGACATCGCGCTGCTCGACGCGAAGAAGGGCATCAAGATGTTCGAGAAGGTGGGTGTGCCCATCCTCGGCATCGTCGAGAACATGGCGGTGCACGTCTGCGAGAACTGCGGCCACGTCGAGCACATCTTCGGCACCGAGGGCGGCAAGAAGCTCGCGGCCGAATGGAACATCGACTACCTGGGCGAGCTGCCGCTGAATCTGTCGATCCGGGTGCAGGCCGACAGCGGCTTCCCGACCGTCGTCAGCGA
>DATEFR010000646.1:0-6910 GCA_035280545.1 Burkholderiaceae bacterium
GCGCACGACCGAGAGCCTGAAGGCGCAGATCGTCGAGCGCGAACGCACGGAGGCTCAGCTGCAGGCCCAGCTCGACCGGATGCTGCTGCTGGACCAGGTCAGCCGTGCGATCGGCGAGCGGCAGGATCTGCAGAGCATCTACCTGGTGGCGATCGGCAGCCTGGAAGAGCGCTTGCCGGTGGACTTCGCCTGCGTGTTCCGGCACGACGCGGCCGACAACGCGCTGACCGTGACCCGCATCGGCGCGCACAGCCGGACCCTCGCGACGGCGCTGGGGCTGAACGAGCAGTCGCGCATCGCCGTCGATCGGAACGGCTTGTCGCGGGCGTTGCACGGCGAGCTGGTCTACGAGCCCGACATCCGGACGGTGGCCGCGCCGTTTGCGCAGCAGCTCGCGGAGAACGGCCTGCGCGCGCTGGTGGTCGCGCCGCTGCAGTCCGAGAGCCGCGTGTTCGGCGTGCTGGTGGTCGCGCGCCGGCTGCCGCAGTCCTTCAGCGGCAGCGACTGCGAGTTCGTGCGCCAGCTCAGCACGCATGTCGCGCTGGCCGCCCGGCAGGCCGAGCTGCATGGCGCGCTGCTGCAGGCCTACGACGACCTGCGCCAGAGTCAGCAGACCGTGATGCAGCAGGAGCGGCTGCGGGCGCTGGGCCAGATGGCCAGCGGCATCGCCCACGACATCAACAACGCCCTCTCGCCGGTTGCGCTGTACACCGAGACGCTGCTCGAGCGCGAACCGCAGTTGAGCGAGCGCAGCCGCCGCTACCTCGAGACGATCGCGCGCGCGATCGACGATGTCGCGGCCACGGTGGCGCGGATGCGCGAGTTCTACCGCCAGCGCGAGCCGCAGCTGCAGCCGACGCCGGTGCGCCTGGAGACGCTGGTGCAGCAGGTGCTGGACCTCACGCGGGCGCGCTGGAGCGACATGCCGCAGCAGCGCGGCATCGTGATCCGCCTCGAGACCGAGTTCGCGCCGGGCCTGCCGACGATCCTGGGCGTCGAGAGCGAAGTGCGCGAGGCCCTGACGAACCTGATCTTCAATGCGGTCGATGCGATGCCCGAGGGCGGCGTCCTGACGCTGCGCACGCGCCGCATCGCGCCGAACGGCGGCAACGGCACGGCCGCACCCAAGCCGGACAGCGTGGCCGTCGAGGTCGTCGACACCGGCGTCGGAATGGACGAAGACACGCGTCGCCGCTGTCTGGAGCCGTTCTTCACGACCAAGGGCGAACGCGGCACGGGGCTGGGGCTGGCGATGGTGTACGGGGTGGTCCAGCGGCACGGCGCGGAGGTGCAGATCGACAGCGCGCTCGGGCGCGGCACGACGGTGCGCCTGAACTTCCCGGTGCCCGTCGGCTTGCAGCCCGCCGCGGCCGAGCCCGCGCCGTCCGATGCGCCGACACGGCGGCTGCGCGTGCTGGTCGTCGACGACGACCCGCTGATGCTGAAGTCGTTGTGCGACACGCTGGAGCTGGACGGCCACATCGTCGTCACCGCGAGCGGCGGCCAGGCCGGCATCGACGCGTTCCGCGCCGCGCACCGGCAGGACGGCGGCTTCGATGCCGTCATCACGGACCTGGGCATGCCGTATGTCGATGGGCGCCACGTTGCCACCGCCGTGAAAGCCAGCGCCGAGACCGTGCCGGTGATCCTGCTGACCGGCTGGGGCCAGCGGCTGCTGGCCGACGGCGAGATCCCGGCGCACGTGGACCAGGTGCTGAGCAAGCCGCCCAAGCTGCGCGAAGTGCGCGCAGCGCTGGCGCAGCTGACCGCGGCGGATGCAGCGCCTCGAGATGCGCCGTAAGCACCCGTCTTTTCGGGTCATTCGCGGCGCGCCGCGGCCGTCATGATCCCCGGCAATGACCGGAGCACCGCCATGATGCGTTCCCTGTGGATCTCGAAGACGGGCATGGAAGCCCAGCAGACGCAGCTCGATGCGATCTCGAACAACCTGGCCAATTCGTCGACGAACGGCTACAAGCGCGCGCACGCGGTGTTCGAGGATCTGATGTACCAGAACCTGCGCCAGGCCGGCGCCAGCAGCACCGACCAGACGACCTTGCCGACCGGCCTGCAGCTCGGGCTGGGCACGCGCGCGGTCGCGACCGCGCGCAGCTTCGCGCAGGGCAACCTGCAGCAAAGCAGCAACCCGCTGGACGTGGCGGTCAGCGGCCAGGGCTTCTTCGAGCTGCAGATGCCCGACGGCACGACCGGCTACACCCGCGACGGCTCGTTCCAGGTCAATGCGCAGGGCCAGATCGTCACGAACAACGGCTATACCTTGCAGCCGGGCATCACCGTTCCGGCGAATGCGACCAGCGTCTCGATCGGCTCGGACGGCACGGTCAGCGTCGTGCTGCCGACGCAGGCGACGCCGCAGACGGTGGGCAAGATCCAGCTCGCGAACTTCGTCAACCCGGCCGGCCTCGAGCCCAAGGGCCAGAACGTCTATGCCGAGACCGCCGCGTCGGGCACGCCGAACGCCGGCACGCCGGGGCAGAACGGACTCGGGCTGCTGCAGCAGGGATTCGTCGAGACGTCCAACGTCAACGTCGTCGAGGAGCTGGTCGGGATGATCCAGACCCAGCGCGCCTACGAGCTGAACTCGAAGGCGATCAAGACGTCGGACGAGATGCTGCAGCGGCTCGCGCAGCTGTGAGGTCCGTGATGATCAACCGTCTCGCGCTCCTCGCCTGCGTGCTCCCGCTGGCCGCCTGCGAAACGCTGAACCCGCGCCCGCCGGTCGACATCCAGCAGCCCACCGCGATGCGGCCGCAAGCCGTGCCGGCGCCGGTGGTCAACAACGGTTCGATCTTCCAGGCCTCGCAGTACCGGCCGCTGTTCGAGGACCATCGCGCACGCCTGGTCGGCGACACCCTCACGGTGCAGATCGTCGAGAAGATCTCGGCGACGCAGACCGCGACCAGCTCGATCGACAAGAGCGGCACCGTCAGCGCCGGCGTGACCGCGCTGCCGGGCATCGCTGCCAATTCCTTCACGGCCGGCCGCGCCAGCGTCGGGGTCAACTCGGCCAACACCTTCGCCGGCAAGGGCAGCACGGTCAACTCGAACGACTTCTCCGGCACGATCACCGCGACCGTGATCGAGGTGCTGCCCAATGGCCACCTCGTGATCTCGGGCGAAAAGCAGATCGGCGTGAACCACAACGTCGACGTGCTGCGGTTCTCGGGCCAGGTCGACCCGCGCGCGATCCAGTCGGGCAACACGGTGCCGTCGGCGCAGATCGCCAACGTGCGCATCGAGCAGCGCGGTCGCGGCCAGCAGGCCGACGCGCAGGGAATAGGCTGGCTGGGCCGGTTCTTTTTGAACGTTCTGCCGATCTGAGCCTGAACAGAATGGGCAGCATCCACGGATGCTCCGCCATGTCTGTCCAGCGCCACTCCCGACTCACCGCCACCGAGCGATTCCTGCGTGCCCTGATCGCGCTGACCGTGGTCCTGGCGTCCGCCGCGCTGTGGTGGCCGGCACCGGCGCACGCGATGCGGCTGAAGGACGTCGCGACCGTGCAGGGCGTGCGCACCAACCAGCTCGTCGGCTACGGCCTGGTCGTCGGCCTCGACGGCACCGGTGACCAGACCACGTCGACGCCTTTCACGACGCAGAGCCTCGCGGCCATGCTGCAGCAGATGGGCGTGACCGTGCCGGCCGGCACCAACATGCAGCTGAAGAATGTGGCCGCCGTGATGGTGACCGCGCAGCTTCCGCCGTTCGCGCAGCCGGGGCAGCTGATCGACGTCAACGTCTCGTCGCTGGGCAACGCGAAGTCGCTGCGCGGCGGCACGCTGATCGCGACGCCGCTGAAGGGCGCCGACGGCCAGGTCTACGCGCTGGCGCAGGGCAACCTCGTCGTCGGCGGCGCCGGCGCCTCGGCGGCCGGCTCGAAGGTGCAGATCAACCACCTGAGCGCGGGCCGCGTGCCGGAAGGCGCGACCGTCGAGCGCGCCGTGCCGACGCCGCTCGCCCAGGGCGACGCCTTGCAGCTGGACCTGAACGCCAGCGACTTCAACACCGCCCGCGAGGTCGCCCGCGCGATCAACGCGAAGATGGGCAACGGCATCGCGCAAGCGCTGGACGGCCGCGTCGTGCGCGTGCGCATGCCCGAGGGCACCGATGCGCGGGTCGCGTTCATGGCCGACATCGAGAACCTCGACATCACGCTGGCGACGCCGGCCGCCAAGGTCGTGATCAATGCACGCACCGGCTCGGTCGTCGTGAACCAGACGGTCACGCTGAACCCCTGCGCGGTGGCGCACGGCAACCTGTCGGTGACGATCAACTCGACTCCGGTGATCAGCCAGCCCGCGCCGTTCAGCAAGGGCGAGACGGTGTCGCGCGACAAGGCCGACATCACGGTCAAGCAGGAGCCGGGCTCGCTGATCCAGTTGCCGGCCGGCACCAAGCTCGCCGACGTCGTGAAGGCGCTGAACTCGCTGGGCGCGACGCCGCAGGACCTGCTCGCGATCCTGCAGGCGATGAAGACCGCCGGCGCGCTCAATGCCGAGATCGAGGTGATCTGATGGCCGGCGTCTCGCGTCTGGCCGGCAGCGCGGATCTCGCGTCGCTAGACACGCTGCGCGACCCGAGTGCCGCGGCGCTGAAGGCGCGCGCGTCCAGCGACCCGAAGGCGACGATCAAGGCCGCGGCCAAGCAGTTCGAGGCGCTGTTCATGCAGCAGTTGATGAAGAGCATGCGCGAGGCGACGATGTCCTCCGGCCTGCTCGACAACGGCGGCACGCAGCTCGGCACCGAGCTGCTCGACACGCAGTACGCGAATCGGATGACCGGCCTGCCGGGCGGTCTTTCCGACATGATCGCGCGCCAGCTCGAACGGCAGATGAGCGGCACCGGCGCCGCGAACGTCTCGGCCGCCATCGCACCCGCATCGGCCGCCGGTTCGCCGAGCGCATCGGGCACCGGCGCGGCCAATCCGACGCCGACCCAGGCCGAGTTCATCAACAAGCATGCGGCCGCGGCGCAAGCCGCGCAGGCGCAAAGCGGCATCCCGGCCGCGTTCATGGTCGCGCAGGCGGCACACGAATCGGGCTGGGGCAAGAGCGAGATCCGCAACGCCGACGGCAGCACCTCGTACAACCTGTTCGGCATCAAGGCCGGTGCGAACTGGAAGGGCGCGACGACGACGATCACGACCACCGAAGTCGTCGACGGCGAGCCGCGCAAGGTCCAGGCCAAGTTCCGCGCCTATGGCAGCTACGAGGAGTCGTTCCGCGACTACGCGCAGCTGATGAAGGACAACCCGCGTTATGCGGCGGTCATGAACGCGACCACCGCCGATGGCTTTGCCAAAGGCCTGCAGCGCGCCGGCTACGCCACCGACCCGGGCTATGCCGACAAGCTCACGCGCGTGATCAACACGACGCTGCGCGTCCAACGCGCCGCGTCGACGACAGCGAAGACACCGGAGAATCTCGCATGAGTGGCTCGGCCCTGATGTCGATAGGCAAGACTGCGCTGTTCGCGAACTATGCGGCGCTGCAGACCGCGAGCAACAACATCGCGAACGTCAACACGACCGGCTACTCGCGCCAGGAGGCGCAGTTCGCGACGGCGCAGGGGCAGTCCACCGGCTCCGGCTTCTTCGGCAAGGGTGTCGATGTCACGACGATCACGCGCTCCTACAACGCGCTGCTGACGCAGCAGGCGGTCGCCAGCAACTCGATCGCCGCCGCCGACTCGGCCCGCAACGACCGGCTCACGCAACTCGAGAACGTGTTCCCGACCGGCACCTCGGGCCTGGGCTCGGCGGCCGGCGACTTCCTGAATTCGTTCGTCGACCTCGCGAACAAGCCGGCCGATGCGTCGACCCGCCAGGTGGTGCTGAGCCAGGCGACGGACCTCGCATCGCGTTTCCGCGCCGCGGCCGATCAGCTGTCGGCGCTGCAGACCGGCGTCACGCAGGAGGTCAAGACCTCGGTCGCCACGGTCAACACGCTGGCCCAGCAGGTCGCCAAGCTGAACCAGCAGATCGCGGGCTACCGCGGCACCGGCCAGACGCCCAACGACTTGCTCGACCAGCGCGACCAACTGGTCAAGCAGATCAGCGGCTACGTCAACGTCTCGACGATCACGGCCGGCGACGGCAGTGTCGGCCTGTTCATCGGCGGCGGCCAGAACCTCGTGCTCGGCGCCAACGCGAACACGCTGAAGGCGGTTCCCGATGCGTTCGATTCGTCCAAGGTGCAGCTCGCCTTGCAGGAAGGCGGGACCGACAGGCTGATCCCCGGCGACTCGCTGCAGGGCGGCTCGATCGCCGGGCTGCTGAAGTTCCAGAACAACGACCTGACGGCGGCCAACGACCTGCTCGGCCAGATGGCGACGGCCATCAGCGGTGCGCTGAACAAGCAGCAGTCGCTCGGGCTGGATCTCAGCGGGCAGACCGGCGGGCCGCTGTTCTCGGTCAGCAGCCCGCGCGTGCTCGATGCGAGCTCGAACGCGGGCACCGCGACGTTGTCGTTGACGGTCAGCGATTCGTCGCAGGTGCAGGCGAGCGACTACGCGGTGCAGTTCGACGGCACGAACTACACGATCACGCGCAACTCGGATCAACAGGCCGTCGCCGGCAGCCCGTTCACCGCCGCGCAGCTCTCGAGCGGCGTCGGCTTCGACGGCGTCACGCTGCAACTGACCGGCGGCACCGCGCAATCGGGCGACCGCTTCGTGCTCCAGCCGGTCGCCACGGCCGCGCAGAACATGCAGTCGGTGCTGTCGAATCCGAACGGCCTCGCGGCCGCGGCGCCGTTCGTCGCCAGCATGGGCGCGAGCAACACCGGCACCGCGACGGTCGCGTCGCTCGCGGTCGTGAATCCGCCGCCAGCCTACGACAGCACGATGACCGCGTCCATCACCTTCACCGACAACAGCGGCAACTACAGCT
>DATEFR010000647.1:0-5692 GCA_035280545.1 Burkholderiaceae bacterium
GCCGTGGGCGCTGTGGCAAGCGGCGCAGGCCTGCGGCACGAGCCTCGCCGCGGCACGCGCTGCGCTCGCCGCGGCGGGTCTGGCCGAGCACGCCACGCAGCGTGCCGGCGTGCTCAGCCACGGCGGGCAGCGCCAGCTCGAGATCGCGATGTGCCTGGCGACTTCGCCGCGCGTGCTGTTGCTCGACGAGCCGCTCGCCGGCATGGGCGCCGAGGAGACCGACCGCATGCTGGCGCTGCTGGCCACGCTGAAAGTCGGCCACGCGGTGCTGCTGGTCGAACACGACATGGACGCGGTGTTCCGCATCGCCGACCGCATCACCGTGATGGTCAACGGCGAGGTGATCGCGAGCGACGTGCCGCAACGCATACGCGCGAACCCCGAGGTGCAGACCGCGTACCTCGGTGCCGGCGTCGACGACACGCATTGAAGACGACATGCTGCAGCTCGAGGCCCTGAACACGTACTACGGCGAAAGCCACATCCTGCGCGGCGTCGGCCTCGAGCTGCCCGCCGGCTCCGCGCTCGGGCTGCTGGGCCGCAACGGCATGGGCAAGACGACGCTGATCCGCACGCTGATGGGCTACGTTCGCGCGGCGTCGGGGCGGGTCACATGGAACGGGCTGGACGTGACGAACCGGCCGCCCGAGCGCATGGCCCGGCTGGGCATCGGATACGTGCCCGAGGGCCGCGGCATCTTCCCCAACCTGTCGGTGCGCGAGAACCTCGTGATGGCAGCGCGGCCCGGCCCCGACGGGCGGGTCGCCTGGACCTACGAGCGCGTGCTCGCGACCTTCCCGCGACTGGCCGAACGCCTCTCGCACGGCGGGCAGCAGCTCTCCGGCGGCGAGCAGCAGATGCTCGCGATCGGCCGCGCGCTGATGACCAACCCGCAGCTGCTGATCCTCGACGAGGCGACCGAAGGCCTCGCGCCGCTGGTCGTCGCGGAGATCTGGCGCGTGATCACGCAGATCCGCGAGACCGGCATCAGCACGCTGATCGTCGACCGCAACCACCGCGCGGTGCTCGCGCACACCGACCGCGCGGTGCTGCTCGAAAAAGGCGTGATCGTCGCGGCCGGCCTGTCGGCCGATCTGGCGCGCGACGCGGGGCTGCTCGAGCGCTACCTCGGCGTCTGAACCGCGCCTGTGAACCTACGCCGAGGCGGCGCATCGAACGCGCCGTGCAGCGGGCTGTGTAGACTGCCCGGTTTCACCCCCGCCTGAACAGAAAGCCGCCCATGATTCTCGAAGTCGCCGACATCCGCATCGCCGCGGGCAAGCAAGCCGAATTCGATGCCGCGATCCGGCGCGGCGTCGAGACGGTGATCGCGAAGGCCCAAGGCTTTTGCGGGTACAAGGTCAACAAGGGAGTGGAGTCGCCCGAGCGTTACATCCTGATGATCTACTGGGAGACGCTGGAGAACCACACGGTCGATTTCCGCGAAGGCCCGTTGTTCCCCGAGTGGCGCGCGATCGTCGGCCCGTACTTCACGGCACCGCCGTCGGTCGAGCACTTCACGCTGGTCGCGAAGTCGGCATGAACGGGATTCGCTGCGTCATCGCGGGCGTGGCGCTCGCCGCGTCGCTGCCGGCAGCGTTCGGCGCACCAATGCCTGCCCTGGACGTGCCCAAGATCGAGTTCACCGAGCGGGTGCTGCCCAACGGGCTCGAGTTCATCGCGGTGCGCAGCAACAGCAGCCCGACGGTCAGCGTGCACGTCTGGTACCACGTCGGCGCGCGCGACGATCCGGCGGGCCGCTCCGGCTTCGCGCACCTTTTCGAACACCTGATGTTCAAGAGCACGAAGTACCTGAAGGCCGAGCAGTTCGACCGGCTGACCGAGGACGTCGGCGGCTCGAACAACGCGTTCACGAGCAACGACGTGACCGCGTACCACGAGGTCGTGCCGTCGAACCACCTCGAGACCTTGCTCTGGGCCGAGGCCGAGCGCATGTCGAACCTGAACGTCGACGAGGCGAACTTCAAGTCGGAGCGCGCGGTGGTCGAGGAGGAGTATCGGCAGCGCATCCTGGCGTCGCCGTACGGCCGCTTCTTCAACGCGATCTCGCCCTCGTCGTACGTGGCGCACCCGTACCGGCGCCCCAGCATCGGCAGCATCGATGACCTCGAGGCCGCGAAGCTGCCCGAGGTGGCGGCGTTTCACAACCGCTACTACCGGCCCGACAACGCAACGCTGGTCGTCGCCGGCGACTTCGATCCGAAGCAGCTCGATGCCTGGGTCGACAAGTATTTCGGCCAGGTCCCGCGCCCGGCCAAGCGGCTCGAGCGCGACAGCAGCGACGAGCCGGCGTGGAAGAGCGACCGCACGGTCGCGGTCACCGGCCCGCAGGTGCCGCTGCCGGCCGTCGCGATGACCTGGCTCGCGCCCACGGTCACGAGCGCGGATGCGGCCGCGCTGCGCATCGCGTCGGCGCTGCTGTCGTCCGGCGAGTCGTCGCGGCTGAACCAGTCGCTGGTCTATCGCCAGCAGCTCGCAAGCCAGGCGGGCTTCGAGGCCGACCTGCGAGCCGGCCCCGGGCTGCTGATCGCCTATGCGGTGGCGGCCGGCGGCAAGCCGCTGGTCGACGTCAAGGACGCATTGCTCGCGGAGGTGCTGCGCCTCGCGAATCACGGCGCGACACCGGCCGAGCTCGCGAAGATCAAGACCCAGGTGCTGACCCAGGCGCTGCTGACGCGTCAGACGCCCGAAGGGCTCGCGTCGGCCGTCGCCGAAGCGGCGGTGCTCGAAGGCAACCCCGAGCAGGTCAACCAGGGGCTGGTCGACCTGCAGCGGGTCAGCGTGGCCGACGTGAAGCGGGTTTTGCAGAAATACGTCGTGTCGGCGCGCCGGGTCACGATCGAGTACACGCAGGAAGGAGCGGTGAAGTGAGCGCGCCTGCATCGAAGAAGCACATGGCGGCCGCCGCGGGGCTTGCCGTGGCGATCGGGTTGCTGGCATCGGGCGCTGCCCGTGCCGAGCCCTTTCCGACACCGCCGGCGCCGGCCGAGCCGCGCCCGCTGAGCGTGGCACCGCCCGTCGAGCAGAAGCTGCCGAACGGGCTGCGGGTCGTGCTGGCCGAACGCAAAGGCGTGCGGCTGGTGACCGCGCAGCTGCTCGTGCTGTCCGGCAGCGAGGTCGACCCGGACAAGCTCGCGGGCCTGGCGGCTATGACCGCGACACTGCTGACCAAGGGCACCCAGCGGCACGACGCGACCGCCCTCGCGAACGCCGCCGAGGCGCTGGGCGCATCGCTGGAGAGCGGTGCCGGGTGGAACCGCTCGGCAGTCTCGATCACGGTCGCCGAGCCGCTGCTCAACCCGGCGCTGGCGCTGGTCGCCGAGGCGGTGATGCAGCCGGCGTTCGCGCAGGCTGAACTCGACCGAGCCCGCGCGCAGGCGCTCGACGAGCTCAAGGTCGCGTATGCGCGACCCGGCACGGTCGCGTCGCTGACCGCCGAGCGGCTGCTGTTCGGCGCCGGTGCGTACGGCCATCCGGCCGACGGCACGCCGGCCTCGCTCGCACGCGTCGGCCGCAACGACCTGCTCGCGCTGCACCGTGCCTACTACCGGCCCGACAACGCGGTGCTGGTGCTGGCCGGGGACATCACCCCGAGCAGTGCGCGGCGTCTCGCGGCGAAGCACTTCGGCGCGTGGCGCAAGCCGGCCGCGCCCCTGCTCGCCGCACCGACGGCTTCGGCCCCTGCGGCCCCTGCGGCCTCGGCGTCCGCGGCATCGGCGCCGAGCTCGCTGACGGCCCGTACCGTGGTGGTCGACATGCCGCAGTCGGGCCAGGCCGGCGCGGTGATGATCATGCCCGCGCCGCCCAGCCGCGTGCCGCTGGCCGAGCGCGCGATCGGCCAGGTGACCAACGTCGTGCTGGGCGCCGGCTACTCTTCGCGGCTGAATCAGGAGATCCGCATCAAGCGCGGCCTGAGCTATGGCGCCGGCAGCAGCCTGGACGCGCGGCGCCAGAGCGGGGCGCTGCGCGCCAGCGTGCAGACCAAGAACGAGTCGGCTGCCGAAGTCGTCGGGCTGGTGCAGACCGAGTTCGATCGATTGATCTCGACACCGGTGCCGGACGACGAGCTCGCCGCGCGCAAGGCCACGGTGATCGGCGCGTTCAGCCGCAGCGTCGAGACGACCGCCGGGCTGGGTGGTGCCGTCGCGGCGCTGGTGGTGGCCGGCGTGCCGATCGACGACCTGGGCAAGCGCATCGACGCGCTCGCGGCGGTGAACCCTGCCGACGTGCAGCGTTATGCCGCGGCCCACTTCGGGACCGATGGGCGCCGCGTGGTCGTCGCCGGCGACGCGGCGAAGTTCGTGCCGGCGCTGCAGAAGATGGCACCGAACCTCGTCACCGTGAAACAGGACGCCTTGGATCTCGAAAACCCCGCGGAGCTCTCGCGCTGAGCCCTGGCTTGGGGCCGGTGGCAGCCTGAAACACAATCCCTTGAACGAAACGGTTGATTGCGACGCCCGTCGTACGGCCAGGGCCGAATGCTGGGACAATGGAGGGTCGAACTCCGCCCGCCACCCTCCCGTAGGCTGCTACGGCACTGGCGGGTTGCTTGCCTACCTCGCTTTTCAGGGATCTTCATGGCCACCCGTCGCCCTTCCACCTCCCGCGAAACCCCTGCTGCCAACTCGACGACCCAGAAGCTGCGCCAGACCCAGGCTGAATACGTCGCGGCCCGTCCGGCTGCCGAGCCCGGCGTGAAGCCGATGATGTCGAGCTCGAAGATGTACGTGTGCCGGCGCTGCCAGGCCAATTTCAAGACCGGCGACGGCAAGCCGGACGCGCGCCTGCCGGGCCTGGGCAAGTGCAACAAGTGCCTGGCCGATGCGGCTGCCGCAGCCGCGCTCGCGGCCTGACAACGACAACGACGCCCTCCGCACCGGCGCCGACTCGGCCAGCGTCCATTCAGCCTCCCGCGGCCCGCCCCACGCGAGCCAGTACGTGCGCGGCCATCGCTTGCGCCAAGGCGCGTTCGCCGAGCAGCACCGTGCCCACGCGATCGCGCTCGAGCAGCGCTGCTTCTTCCTCGTTGTGGCTGCGCACGACCACTTCGATCGCCGGATTCAACGTGCGGGCCGCCTCGGCCATCTTGCGCACGCCGAAGGTGTCGGGCGTCGCGACAACCAGCATCGCGGCGCGCGCCGTGTGCGCCTGAACCAGCACCGCCGGGTCCGTCGCGTCGCCCGAGACCGCCGGCACGCCTTGCTCGCGCAAGGCTTCGACGATCTCGCGATTCTGTTCGGCGACGACCACCGGCAGGCCGGCCGCGCGCAAGGTCTGCGCGATCTGCCGGCCGACGCGGCCGTGTCCGACCAGCACGACCTGGCCGGCGAGCTGCGCCGGATCGGTCGACATCGGCAGCTCGGCCAGCGGGTCGTCGCGCTGCTCGAGCCGGCGCGCCAGCGCCGAGCGGGCGCGCAGCCAGCGCTGCACCGGTTCGAGCGCGCCGAACAGCAGCGGATTCAACGCGATCGAGATCAGCGCGCCGGCCAGCACCAGGCTCTGCCCCTCGGCCGGCAGCAGCTTCAGCGCGACGCCCAGCCCGGCCAGGATGAACGAGAACTCGCCGATCTGCGCGAGGCTGACGCCGACCGTCAGCGCGCTGTTCAGCGGGTAGCGCAGCACGACGACCAGCGCGATCGCGGCCAGCGTCTTGCCGACCATCACGATCGCC
>DATEFR010000648.1:0-15788 GCA_035280545.1 Burkholderiaceae bacterium
TCGGACACCTCGAGCCGCTGCGCGAGAAAGTTCGCAGTGCTCAGCCGCCGGCCGCGTATCAGCTGGACGATCTGGAACAGGCGTTCGGCGCGGCGCATGGGGCTGTGCGTGGGCGATGCGCGTTTGTGCTCAACCGAGCGACTCGCCGACATCGCTGGCGTAGACGATCGTGTAGGCAAACTGCATCGAGGCCTCCTGCATCAAGCCGGTTCAAGGCCGGTCGATGCTAGCGCCGCGCAGTCCATCGCCTGCGCGATCCGCGCAAAGTCCGCGGCGGCCACGCGGAACAGGCCGTAACGAAACGCCTGGCCCCAGTTCGGCGTGTCGCGCGTGAAGGCGAGGGCCGGCAGCAGCGGCCGGATCGGCGCCGGGTTCGCCGGCCACCAGCCCACGTCGCGCCGGAAGGGCTTGAAGCCTCCGGCCATGTCGGCCTGGTAGATCCGCTCGTCGAGCAGCGTGCCGATCGCGGTGAACGACTGGTACTCGTCCTTCGTGCCTAACACGCGCACCGGCGAGTAGTACGCGACGCGATCGCCGCGCCGCAGGCGCCGCAACGGTGCGCCCTTGCCGTGGCCGACCTGCATGAAGCCCAGCGCGCGGCCGAGCGCCACGTGTTCGGCGCTTGCCACCGCGATCCAGTGGCCGACCTCGCGATTGCGTGCAGGGTCCATCGCGATCGCTCCGTTCAGCGCGGCGCGTGCAGGCCGACGCAGTTGCCTTCGGTGTCGCTGATGTGCGCGTAGCAGCCCATGTCGCCGGGCAACTGCACCTTGGGCGTCGTGATGCGGCCGCCGGCGGCGGCGACCCGTTCGAGCACCGCATCGAGCTCGGCGCCGGCATTCAGGTAGACCAGCGTGCCGCTCGCACCGGGCGCCTGCGCGTTCTCGCCGGCGATCAGGCAGCCGCCGACGCCAGTCTCGCCGTACGAGAACACCGCGAGCGTGTTGCCGGCGATGCTCTCGCGGCGCAGCGTCGTGGCCAGCAGCGTTTCGTAGAAGGCTTGCGCGCGGGCGATGTCGCGCACCGGGATTTCGAACCAGTCGATCGCGTGGCGGGTGGCAGTCGTGCTCATCGGAAGGCTCCTTGCTCGTGGCAGTGAATGGAGCCGTGATGCTGCGCGGGGGCTCCTGACAACGTGGTGTCAGGAGCGCGGCGATCATCGCCGTGTCAGGTCGCCACGGTCTGCCGTACCGCGCGCTCCCAGTTCGCCATCAGTTCCTCGGCGCGTTCGCGCGGCAGCGTCGGGTGGAACGTGCGCTCGGCCTGCCATTGCGCGGCGAGCTCATCGAGGTTGCGGTAGACGCCGCTGGACAGCCCCGCCAGGTACGCGGCGCCCAGCGCGGTGGTCTCGGTCACGCGCGGGCGCACGACCGGGATGCCGAGCAGGTCGGCCTGGAACTGCATCAGCAGGTTGTTGACCGATGCGCCGCCATCGACCCGCAGCTCGGTCACCGGCCCGCCGCCGGCCGCGACCGCATCGCGCGTCATCGCGAACAGCAGCGCCGCACTCTGGAACGCGATGCTCTCGAGCGCCGCGCGTGCGATGTGCGCGACCGTGCTGCCGCGCGTGAGCCCGACGATCGCGCCGCGCGCCTCGGCGTTCCAGTACGGTGCGCCGAGCCCGGTGAACGCCGGCACGAACATCACGCCCCCGCTGTCGGGCACGCTTTGCGCGAGCGCCTGCACCTCGCTGCTCGCGGGGATCGCTTTCAGCCCGTCGCGCAGCCACTGCACGACCGCCCCGGCGATGAACACGCTGCCCTCGAACGCGAACTCCGGATTCGCGTGGGGTTGCGCGGCGCTGGTCGTGATCAGTCCGTTGGTCGAGGTGTGGAACTGCGCGCCCGTGTGCATCAGCAGGAAGCAGCCGGTGCCGTAGGTGTTCTTCGCCTGCCCGGCCTTGAAGCAGGCCTGGCCGAACAGTGCGCTCTGCTGATCGCCGGCGACCCCGCCGATGGCCACTTCCGCGCCCAGCCACTCGGCGCGTGCGTGGCCGAAGACGTGGCTGGAGGGGTGCACCGCCGGCAGCACCTCGCGCGGCACGCGCAGCAGCGCGAGCAACTCGTCGTCCCAGCGATTCGTGTGCACGTTCAGCAGCATCGTGCGCGCGGCATTGCTGACGTCCGTTGCGTGAACCGCGCCGCCGGTCAGCTTCCACATCAACCACGAGTCGACCGTGCCGAACGCGAGCTCGCCGCGCGCCGCCGCGTCGTGCGCGCCGGCCACGTGGTCGAGGATCCACTGCAGCTTCGTGCCCGAGAAGTACGCGTCGATGATCAGCCCGGTCTTCTCGCGGAACGTGGGCTCCAGGCCGCGTGCGCGCATCTCGGCGCAGACCGGCTCGGCGCGCCGGTCCTGCCAGACGATCGCGTTGTGGATGGGCACGCCGGTCGTGCGGTTCCACACCAGCGTGGTCTCGCGCTGGTTCGTGATGCCGATAGCCGCGAGGTCGGTCGCCTTCAGCTTCGCGTTCGCCAGCGCCTCGCGTGCGGTCGCCAGCTGCGTCTCCCAGATCTCGTTCGGGTCGTGCTCGACCCAGCCCGGCTGCGGGTAGATCTGGCGGAACTCGCGCTGCGCCATCGCGACGATGCGGCCCTGCGCGTCGAACACGATGCTGCGCGAGCTCGAGGTGCCCTGGTCGAGCGCGAGAATGAAGTTCTTGGTCGTCGATGTCATGGCGATGCAACCCCGCAGGTCACGCTGTTGACGCCGGCCTCGGCCAGCAGCGTCGGGAACGGCGCCGGCGGCGGCTGGTCGGTGAACAGCTTGTCGATCTGGTCGAAGCGCGCGACTTCCACCATCGCCGGCCGGTTGAACTTGCTGTGGTCGGCTGCGACCCAGACCCGGCGCGAGTGCGCAATGATCGCGCGCGCGACCTTCACTTCGCGGAAATCGTAGTCGCGAAACGTGCCGTCCGCTTCGATGCCCGAGATGCCGATCAGCCCGATGTCGGCCTTGAACTGCTGCATGAAGTCCACCGTCACCTCGCCGACGATGCCGCGGTCGCGCGAGCGCACGATGCCGCCGGCGACGATGACCTCGCAGTCCGGGTTGTCCGACAGGATCGCCGCGACGTTCAGGTTGTTCGTGATCACGCGCAGCCCCTTGTGATGCAGCAGCTCGCGCGCGATCGCCTCGGTGGTCGTGCCGATGTTGATGATGATCGAGCAGCCGTGCGGCACCGCGGCCGCGACGGTGCGGGCGATGGCCTGCTTGGCCGCTTCGTTCAGCAGCTGGCGCTGTCGGTACTCGATGTTCTCGGTGGTCGAGCTCGGCATGCGCACGCCGCCGTGGAAGCGCGCGAGCAACCCGGCGTCCGACAGCAGTTTCACGTCGCGCCGCACGGTCTGCAACGTCACCTCGAAGCGTTCGGCGAGCGCTTCGACCGAGACCGAGCCCTTGGAGCGCACCTCGTCGAGCAGCTCCGCCTGGCGTGGATTCGGGGTCATGGCCGGGAGGGTAGCGAGGCCTTTCCGCAACCGGAATCGCGGAAAGCCATCTTGCGCATCGAGAAAGGTTCGGTTAAAAAGGAAAAGAGACGCGCACAAACAACCACAAAACGAATCGGAACGAACGCGCGAAATTGCGCGATTGACACGTGACCGCTTCGTTGGGATCCAGGAGACAGATTGACCTCATCCGCCGCCAGCGTTGACCTTGCTGCTCGCGCCGCTGCGCCACGGAGCGGCTCGGCCGCGGACTCGAACGACGACGCCTGCGACGTGCTGATCGTCGGCGGCGGCATCAACGGCGCCGGCATCGCGCGTGACCTCGCGGGCCGTGGGCTGAAGGTCGTGCTGTGCGAGCAGGACGACCTCGCGGCGCACACCTCGTCGGCCTCGACGAAACTGATTCACGGCGGACTGCGCTACCTCGAGTACTACGAGTTCTCGCTGGTGCGCAAGGCGTTGGCCGAGCGCGAGGTGCTGCTCAAGAGCGCGCCGCACATCATGCGGCCGCTGCGCTTCGTGATGCCGCACGACCCGGGGATGCGGCCCGTGTGGATGATCCGCGCCGGGCTGTTCCTGTACGACCATCTGGCCAAGCGCGAGGTGCTGCCGGCTTCGCACACCGTGAGCCTGCGCGAGCATCCGGCCGGCGCGCCGCTGAAGAAGCGCTTCACCAAAGGTTTTGTCTACTCCGACGGCTGGGTCGACGACGCCCGCCTGGTCGTGCTCAACGCGATCGATGCGGCGGCGCGCGGCGCGCGCGTGCTGACCGGCTGGCGCTGCGCCGACACGCAGCGCAGCGCCGATGCCTGGCAGGTGCGGCTCGAGAGCGCCGGCGGCGAGTCGCGCACCTACCGGGCCCGCGCGCTGGTCAACGCGGCCGGGCCGTGGGCGGCGCAGTTCCTGGCCCAGCAGGCGCACCTGCCGCGCCCGAAGTCGCTGCGCCTCGTGAAGGGCAGCCACATCGTGGTCGACAAGCTGTTCGATCACGACCACGCCTACATCTTCCAGAACCCCGACAAGCGCATCATCTTCGCGATCCCGTACGAGCGCGACTACACGCTGATCGGCACGACCGATGTCGAGGAGCGCGGCGCGATCGGCCAAGCCCGCATCGACGCAAGCGAGACCGCCTACCTGTGCGAGCAGGCGAGTCGCTATTTCGAGCGCGCGATCCGGCCGGCCGACGTGGTCTGGACCTACTCGGGCGTGCGCCCGCTGCTCGACGACGACTCGGGCGACCCGTCGGCGGTCACGCGCGACTACCTGCTCGACCTCGATGCGACGCCGAGTCAGGCTCCACTCCTTACCGTGTGGGGCGGCAAGATCACGACCTTCCGCAAGCTCGCCGAAGAGGCGGCCGACCTGTTGGCCGCGCCGCTGCGCAACGCGCGCGGCGCGTGGACGCGCGACGCGCATCTGCCCGGCGGCGACCTCAGCGGGTGGATAGGGCGGGCGCAACGACCGGACACCGACTTCGCGCGCTTCGTGCAAGCCGTCAAGCTGCGCCACCCCGATCTGTCCGACACGCTGTGCCAGCGCCTCGCGCGCGCATACGGCGCGCGCATCGACCTCGTCCTGGGCGCCGAAGGCCGGCCTGGGCTGGGCGCACAGGTCGCGCCGGATCTGTACGAAGCCGAGCTGCACTATCTGCGCGATCACGAATGGGCGCGCAGCGCCGACGACGTGCTGTGGCGCCGCACGAAGCTGGGCCTGCACCTGAGCGCGGCGCAGCGTGCTGCGGTGGCCGAGTGGTGCACGGCGCATGGAATGACGGGAGCCACGACAACGATGGACGGTGCACCGATGGCCGCCAAGACGATGCCCGCCGCAGCGAACGCGGGCGCGGAGCGCACATGGAACTGAAGCTCGAACGGGTCGAGCAGCGGGTCGGTCCGCAGACCTACCTGTACCCGCTGGACTTGACGCTGGTGCCGCGCGCGGTGACCGTGCTGCTGGGCGCGACGCAGGCCGGCAAGACCACGCTGATGCGCGTGATGGCCGGGCTCGATGCGCCCAGCAAGGGCCGCGTGATCGCCGACGGCATCGACGTCACCGGCCTGCCGGTGCGCGAGCGCAACGTCGCGATGGTCTATCAGCAGTTCATCAACTACCCGTCGATGACGGTGGCCGACAACATCGCGTCGCCGCTGAAGCTGCGCGGCGAGAAGAACCTGAACGGCCGCGTCACCGAGCTCGCGCGCAAGCTGCACATCGAGCCGTTCCTGAAGCGGCTGCCGGCCGAGTTGTCGGGCGGGCAGCAGCAACGCGTCGCGCTGGCGCGGGCGCTGGCGAAGAACGCGCCGCTGATGCTGCTCGACGAGCCGCTGGTGAACCTCGACTACAAGCTGCGCGAGGAATTGCGCGAAGAGCTCTCGCTGCTGTTCGCGACCGGGCAGTCCACCGTGGTCTACGCGACCACCGAGCCGACCGAGGCGCTGCTGCTGGGCGGCTACACCGCGGTGCTCGATGCCGGCGAGCTGCTGCAGTACGGGCCGACCGCCGAGGTGTTCCGGCGCCCGCGGTCGATCCGCGTGGCGCGCGCGTTCAGCGACCCGCCGATGAACCTGGTCGCCGGCGAGGCCGGCGAGGGCACCGTGCTGCTGCCGGGCGGCGTGCGCTTCCCGGCGCCGTTGCCGGCCGGTACGCGCGGTGCCGTGACGCTGGGCGTGCGCGCCGGATCGATCGGCATCCGCCCGCGCGAAGGCGACGTCGCGTTGAGCGGCCGCGTGGAGCTGGCCGAGATCTCCGGGTCGGACACCTTCGTGCACGTCGAGACGCCGGTCGGCGAGCTGGTCGCGCAGCTCACCGGCGTTCATCAATTCACGCTGCGCGAGACGCTGACCTTGTACATCCACCCGGCGCAAGCCTACGTGTTCGGCGCGAACGGCGATCTGCTGGTCGCGTCGCGCGACGCCTGAGACCGGCGCTAGAGAAAACGACCATGGCCCGCATTGCACTCGACCTGGCGCATGCCTACAAGCCGGACCCGAAAGTCGACGAGGACTACGCGCTGCTGCCGCTGAAGATGACCTTCGAGGACGGCGGCGCGTATGCGCTGCTCGGCCCGTCGGGCTGCGGCAAGACGACGATGCTGAACATCATCTCCGGCCTCGTCACGCCGTCGCACGGCAGCGTGCGCTTCGACGACCGCGAGGTCACGACGCTGACGCCGCAGCAGCGCAACATCGCGCAGGTGTTCCAGTTCCCGGTGATCTACGACACGATGACGGTCGCCGAGAACCTCGCGTTCCCGCTGCGCAACCGCGGTGTTGCGCCGGACAAGATCAAGCAGCGCGTCGGTCGCATCGCCGAGATGCTCGAGATGAGCGGCCAGCTGAACCATCGCGCCGCCGGGCTCGCGGCCGATGCGAAGCAGAAGATCTCGCTCGGCCGCGGCCTGGTGCGCGAGGACGTCAGCGCGGTGCTGTTCGACGAGCCGCTGACCGTGATCGACCCGCACCTGAAGTGGCAGCTGCGGCGCAAGCTCAAGCAGATCCACCACGAGCTGAGGCTGACGCTGGTCTACGTGACGCACGACCAGGTCGAGGCCTTGACCTTCGCCGACCAGGTGGTCGTGATGACGCGTGGCCGCGCGGTGCAGGTTGGCAGTGCCTCGGACCTGTTCGAGCGCCCGCGCCACACCTTCGTCGGCCACTTCATCGGCTCGCCCGGCATGAACTTCCTGCCGGCGGTGGCGAACGGTGATGGCGTGCGTGTGGCCGGACAGGACATCGCGATAGCCCATGCGCGCCTCGGCAGCGGCGACGGTGCGCTGACGCTGGGCGTGCGCCCCGAGTACGTGACGCTCGCCGAGCCGAATGCGGCGGGTGCGCTGCCGGCGCGCGTGGTCCAGGCGCAGGACATCGGCATGTACTGGCTCGTGACCGCGACCGTCGGACGGGGTGCCGAGGAGAAGCTGATGCGCGCGCGCATCAGCCCGGATCAAACGATTCCCAAGCCCGGCGACACGGCCTGGTTCGGCATCGTCGGGCCGCACACCTGTTTCTATCGCGGCGAGGAGCTGGTCGAAGGAGTACACGCATGAAGCCGGTCAACCAGAAAGCCTGGTGGCTGGTGCTGCCGGTCGTGTTGTGCGTCGCGTTCTCGGCGATCCTGCCGCTGATGACGGTCGTCAACTACTCGGTGCAGGACATCATCTCGCCGGAGCGCCGCGTGTTCGTCGGCACCGACTGGTTCAAGTCGGTGATGCGCGACGACGACCTGCTGAACGCACTGGTGCGCCAGCTCGGCTTCTCGCTCGCGGTGCTGGTCGTCGAGATCCCGCTGGGCATCCTGCTCGCGCTGGCGATGCCGGCGCGCGGCGCCAAGGCGTCGGCGGTGCTCGTGATCGTCGCGATCTCGCTGCTGATCCCGTGGAACGTGGTCGGCACGATCTGGCAGATCTACGGCCGCGCCGACATCGGCCTGTTCGGCGCCGCGCTCGCGAAGCTGGGCATCGACTACAGCTACACCGGCAACGCGACCGACGCGTGGCTGACCGTGCTGCTGATGGACGTGTGGCACTGGACGCCGCTGGTCGCGCTGCTGTGCTACGCGGGCTTGCGCGCCATCCCCGACGCGTACTACCAGGCCGCGAGCATCGACGGTGCGAGCAAGCTCGCGGTGTTCCGCTATATCCAGCTGCCCAAGCTGCGCGGCGTGCTGATGATCGCGGTGCTGCTGCGCTTCATGGACAGCTTCATGATCTACACCGAGCCGTTCGTGCTGACCGGCGGCGGGCCCGGCAACGCGACGACCTTCCTCTCGCAGTACCTGACGCAGAAGGCCGTCGGCCAGTTCGACCTCGGCCCGGCCGCGGCGTTCTCGCTGATCTACTTCCTGATCATCCTGCTGCTGTGCTTCGTGCTCTACAACTGGATGCAGCGCGTGGGCACGGCCGACAAGGCGGAGGGCAGTGTATGAACGGCGACCCGAAATCGAAGAAGCGCGCGCTCTTCCTGATCGTCTACCTGGCATTCGCGATCCTGCCGGTGTACTGGATGGTCAACATGTCGTTCAAGACGAACGAGGAGATCCTGTCGGTCTTCAGCCTGTGGCCGCGCGCGTTCACGCTGGACAACTACAAGGTGATCTTCACCGACGCGTCGTGGTACTCGGGTTACATCAACTCGATGATCTACGTCGCGATCAACACGGTGGTGTCGCTGCTGGTCGCGCTGCCGGCCGCGTACGCGTTCTCGCGCTATCAGTTCCTCGGCGACAAGCACGTGTTCTTCTGGCTGCTGACCAACCGCATGACGCCGCCGGCGGTGTTCCTGCTGCCGTTCTTCCAGCTCTACACGACGCTCGGGCTGATGGACACGCACATCGCGGTCGCGCTCGCGCACCTGCTGTTCAACGTGCCGCTCGCGGTGTGGATCCTCGAAGGCTTCATGAGCGGCGTGCCGCGCGAGATCGACGAGACCGCGTACATCGACGGCTACTCGTTCCCGCGCTTCTTCCTGACGATCTTCATCCCGCTGATCAAGGCCGGCATCGGCGTGACCGCGTTCTTCTGCTTCATGTTCAGCTGGGTCGAGCTGCTGATGGCGCGCACGCTGACCAGCGTCAATGCGAAGCCCATCGTCGCGGTGATGACACGCACGGTCTCGGCATCGGGCATGGACTGGGGCGTGCTCGCCGCGGCCGGCGTGCTGACCATCGTGCCGGGCGCGATCGTGATCTGGTTCGTGCGGCATTACATCGCCAAAGGTTTTGCGATGGGGAGAGTGTGATGTTCGATTGGATGGCGTGGACCGTGCCGGTTGCGGTGTTCTTCACCTGCATCGTGCTGATGCTGATCGGGATGACCGTGTGGGAGCTGAAGTCGCCGACGACCCTGCGCAAGGGCTGGTTGCCGATCGAAACGACACGCGGCGACCGGCTCTTCATCGGCCTGCTGCTCGCCGCCTACGTGAACCTCGCGTTCGTCGCGGTCAGCGAAAAGATGGTGACCTGGTTCAGCCTGGCCGAAGAGCCGTCGACCTGGATCAGTTTTGTCGTGTCGATGCTGCTGCTCGCGCTGATTCTGCGCAAGGGCTAGCAGCGGCGGCGCGCTTGTTGTCGGAGATCAAAGGCATGCGGCCGTTGCGTCCCAGCCGCCTGTCGTCATGGGAGCCAATGGGGACGTAAACATGAGGAGACCTTGCATGAAGATGCGCTTGAACACCGTGGCCTTCGCGGCGGCCGCACTGGTCATGGGCCACAGCGCCTGGGCCGGAGAAGCCGAAGCCAAGAAGTGGATCGACAACGAATTCCAACCGTCGACCCTGAGCAAAGACCAACAGATGGCCGAGATGAAGTGGTTCATCGACGCTGCGAAGAAGCTGCAGGCCAAGGGCGTGAAGGAGATCTCGGTCGTCTCCGAGACCATCACGACCCACGAGTACGAATCGAAGACCCTGGCCAAGGCGTTCGAGGAGATCACCGGCATCAAGGTCAAGCACGACATCATCCAGGAAGGTGACGTCGTCGAGAAGCTGCAGACCTCGATGCAGTCCGGCAAGTCGGTCTACGACGGCTGGATCAACGACTCGGACCACATCGGCACGCACTACCGCTACGGCGTCGCGCTGTCGCTGACCGACCAGATGGCCGGGGCATGGAAGGAGTACACCAACCCGGGCCTGGACCTGAAGGACTTCATCGGCACCAGCTTCACGACCGCGCCGGACGGCAAGCTCTACCAGCTGCCCGACCAGCAGTTCGCGAACGTCTACTGGTTCCGCGCCGATCTGTTCGCGCGCAAGGACCTGCAGGACAAGTTCAAGGCCAAGTACGGCTATGACCTCGGCGTGCCGATCAACTGGAGCGCCTACGAGGACATCGCCGACTTCTTCACCAACGACGTGAAGACCATCGACGGCAAGCCCATCTACGGCCACATGGACTACGGCAAGAAGGACCCGTCGCTGGGCTGGCGCTTCACCGACGCGTGGCTGTCGATGGCCGGCGAGGCCGACAAGGGCATCCCGAACGGGCTGCCGGTCGACGAGTGGGGCATCCGCGTTGCCGACGACAAGTGCACGCCGGTGGGCGCGTCGGTCGCGCGCGGCGGCGGCGTCAATTCGCCGGCGGGCGTGTATGCGCTGACCAAGTACGTCGACTGGATGAAGAAGTACGCGCCGAAGGAGGCCACCGGCATGACCTTCGGCGAGGCCGGTCCGGTGCCTGCGCAGGGCCAGATCGCGCAGCAGGTCTTCTGGTACACCGCATTCACCGCGGACATGATCAAGAAGGGCCTGCCGGTGGTCAACGACGACGGCACGCCGAAGTGGCGCATGGCACCCAGCCCGCACGGCCCGTACTGGAAGGAGGGCATGCAGAACGGCTACCAGGACGTCGGCTCGTGGACCTTCCTGAAGTCGGCCGACCCGAACCGCGCCACCGCCGCCTGGCTGTACGCGCAGTTCGTGACCGCGAAGACCACGTCGCTGAAGAAGTCCATCGTCGGGCTGACCTTCATCCGTGACAGCGACATCCGCAGCGACTACTTCACGCAGAACGCGGCCAAGTACGGCGGCCTGATCGAGTTCTATCGCAGCCCGGCGCGGGTCGCGTGGACGCCGACCGGCAACAACGTGCCCGACTACCCGAAGCTCGCGCAGCTCTGGTGGAAGAACGTCGCGGTCGCGGTCACCGGCGAGAAGACGCCGCAGCAGGCGATGGACAACCTCGCGAACGAGATGGACGACGTGATGGCCCGCCTGCAGCGCGCCGGCATGGCGCACTGCGCGCCCAAGCTGAACCCCAAGGGCGACCCGAACAAGTGGCTCAGCGACAAGGGCGCGCCGTGGAAGAAGCTCGACAACGAGAAGCCCAAGGGCGAGACCGTGGCGTACGAGAAGCTGTTGAGCGCCTGGAAGGAAGGCCGCGCGCGCTGATGGCGCACGCGCTGCGTCCGACCTGACGCCCACAACTTGCGCCCCGCCGGTCTTGGTGATCGGCGGGGCGTTATTCTTCCGACGCCATGAACATCACCTTCCGCTGCGACCCGGCGCTGATAGCCCTGCTGCCGCGCCCGGTGCCGGCCAAGGCGGCGTTGCCCGACTGGCTGCGTGCGATGGCGCCGCGTGTGATGTCCGGCGTGCACCAGCGCAGCATCCGCACGGTCAAACAATGCCCGCCGTTCGTCGATGCGATGACGCACGGCTTCATGCTGCTGCTGCCGTGCGATGTGGCGGTCTCGGCCGGGCAGTTCAGCTGGGACTGGCCGTTGCCCGCATTGACGGTCGCCGGGCATCCGCGCGCGCCGCTGAGCTTTCACGTGCCGGAGCAGATCGCCGGCTCGCCGCTCGCGCACGGCGCGCAGTCGGCGATCAAGTTCAACAGCTTCTGGACCATCGCGCTCGAACCCGGCTGGTCGCTGATGGCGGTGCACCCGGTGAACCGGTTGGACCTGCCGTTTCGCACGCTGACCGGGCTGGTCGATGCAGACCGCTTCAACGAGGTCGGCATCAATTTCCCAGCCGTCTGGGTCGATGCCGGTTTCGCCGGCGTGCTGCCGCGTGGCACGCCGTTCGCGCAGTGTTTCGCGGTGCCGCGCGAAGCGCCCACGCTGGTGTGCGAGGCGATGTCGGACGAGCGCGTGCGCGGCTACGACGCGCTGGCCGAGCGCATCATGGCTGGCCCCGGCGTGTACCGTAAGGGTTATCGCAGCAAACGCGGCGCCGGCTGAACCGCCGCGGCGCTGCGCTACGGCGGCGTGTTGCGCAGCGTGTTGCGCAGACCGTCGAGGTTCAGCCAGAGCCGGCCGGTGCTCACCGATGCCAGCGCGTGTGCGATGCGGCCGAAGCTGTCTTCGCGCAGCCGGTAGGCGCGGCCGTAGGCGCGCATCGCCTCGTCGAGCGCGCCGCGTTCCTGCAGCGCGAGCCCCAGGTTCACCTCGGCCTCGGCATGCTGGGGCGCGACGCGCAGCACCTCGCGCAGTGCCTGCATCTCGCCCTCTGCATCGCCCTGCGCATGGCGCGCGAGCGAGAGGCGGAACCAGGCGTCGGCGGCCACGCGCAGCGTCGGCGTGTGGCCGGGCCGCAGCGCGAGGCTGGCGCTGGCCAACGTCGCCGCCGCGGCGCAGTCGCCGTTCTGCAGCTCGATGACGGCGAGTAACTGCTGCACAGCCGGATGCGGCGGGCGGGTCGCCACGAGCTGCTCACACAGCTGTCGCGCGCGCGTGCGATCGCCGGCGTTGACGCAGCGGATCGCGGCGGCGAGCACGTCCTCGACCGACGAGGATGGAGAGAGAAGAACAAGCGCGTCGTCAGCCACGGCGTTCAGCGTACCACGCACTTCAGCAGTTGCTTCGCGTGCCGCTCGAGGCGAAGGCGCAGCTCGTCCGGCGCAACCACCTCGAAGCGGAACGGCAGCCGCGCCAGTTCGCGCACGAACCACTCGAGGTCGTCGGCCTCGCTGCGCCACAGCACCACCGGCTGCGCGCGACGGCCGCCGCGGTCCTGGTACTCGAGCGTGCCGATCTCGGTGAACAGGCGCTGGTGCGCGGTCGCAAGGTCGGTGTGCAGCAGCACGTTGACCGAGTGCGCGCGCGGCAGTGTCGAGATCGCGTGGCGCACGTACTGCAGCGCGTCGAAGCCGACCGGTCTGCCGAAGCTGGCCGGGACAGGCGCAACCGACTCCATCCGGTCGAGCCGGAACGAGCGCAGGTCGCGGCGCAGGTGGCAATGGCCCACCGCGTACCAGCGGCCCAGGTAGAACGCAAGCCCGTACGGATCGAGCTCGCGCTGCGTGACTTGCTGCTGCGGCGTGCGGTAGACCAGCTGCACGCGCTGCTGGCGCTGCGCCGCTGCGCTCAGCACCGCGAGCATCGTGCCGTCGGCTGGCGCGTCCGATCGGCGCAGGTCGAGCCGCACCGTCTCGGTGATTGCCCGCACGCGCTGCTTCAGCACCTCGGGCATCACACGCTCGAGCTTCGCGAGCGCGCTGGCGATCGCCGGCGCCGAATTCGCGACGCCCATCTGGCGTGTCGCGACCAGGCCCATCGCGAGCGCGAGCGCCTCGTCGTCGGTGAACATCATCGGCGGCAGCTTGAAGCCGGCGGTCAGCCGATACGCGCCGTCACGCCCGCGTTCGGTTGCGAACGGGATGCCCATCTCGGTGAGCGCCGCGATGTAGCGCCGCACGGTGCGCCGATCGACTTGCAACGCGTCGGCCATTTCGGCGCCGGTGACGCGGCGCCGCGACTGCAGCAACTCGAGCGCGGCGAACAGGCGCGAGGCGGGCTTGGACATGGCGCGCATCGTACTGCGGCGACCGGCCGATACAGGGCGGGATTCGTCCTCATTGGCGCGTAGAGTGCGCAGCCCGATCCGATAGATCTCCAGACGATTCGAGGTTCGCGATGACGACACGCCGACGACTGTTGCTGACGTTTCCGACACTGGTCCTGATGGGTTGTGCGCTGGTCTGCGCACTCGCGACGGTCGCCGCCGAAGCCGCGACCGCGCAGCCTCGCGACGCCGCGCTTGCCGACATCGCGTCGCGCTATTTCGCCGACAAGATGGAGCTCGATCCGCTGAATGCGTCGGCGCTGCTTGCCGATCCGCGCTACGAAGGCCGGCTCACCGTGACGATCGCACCGGCCGAAGTCGAGCGTGCACGTGCGTTGAACGAACGGGTGAAGGGCGAGCTGGTGGCCATCGACCCCGTCATGCTCTCCGACCGCGACCGCCTGACGCGCGAGCTGCTGGCCGGCGAAGTCCAGCTTGCACTCGACGGCAATGCCTACCCGACTCATCTGATGCCGATCGATCACTACGGCGGCGTGCCCTTGCTGCTGGCCACCTTGGGCAGCGGCGAACAGCTGCAGCCGCTGAAGACGCCGGAGGACTACGACCACTACCTGCAGCGTCTGCAACGCCTGCCGGACTGGAACCGGCAGGCGATCGCGAACATGCGCGAAGGCGTGAAGCGCGGCTACACAGTGCCGCGCGCGCTGATCGAGAGCGCGTTGCCGACCTTCACGAAGCTCGCCGAATCGGACTTCGACAAGTCCGACTTCTCGGCCGCGCTGAAGATCATGCCGGCGAGCTTCGCACCCGTCGAGCGCACGCGCATCACGCAGGCGTATCGGCGCGCGTTCGCCGAGCAGGTGCAGCCGGCGATGGCCGAGCTGCTCGGCTTCCTGCAGCACGAGTATCTCGGGGCCTGCCGCGCGAGTTCCGGTGCCTGGGCGCTGCCGAACGGCGCGGCGTATTACGCCTATCTGGTGCGGCTGCACACGACGACCGACCTGAGCCCCGATGAGATCCATGCGCTCGGGCTGCGTGAGGTCGCGCGCATCCGCGGCGAGATCGCGAAGGTGCAAGCCGCGATGAAGTTCGACGGCAGCCCGACCGAGTTCCTGCGCTGGCATGCGCAGGCGTTGCAGTTCCGGCCCTACCGCACCTCGCAGGAGGTGGTCGACGCCTACACGGCGCTGAACCAGCGCATTGCGCCACAGCTCACGCAGTGGTTCGGCCGCACGCCGAAGCAGCCGTTGCTGATCCGGCCGGTGCCCGAACTGCAGGTGGCCTCGGGCGGCAGCTACTACAACGCGCCGTCGCCCGATGGATCGCGGCCCGGCACGTTCTTCGTCTGGGTCGACGATCCGCGCCGAGTCAACAGCGCACAGACGTCGTCGTTGCTGCTGCACGAAGGGCAGCCGGGGCATCACTTCCAGATCTCGATCCAGCAGGAACTGGGGCTGCCTGATTTCCGCCGCTACGGCTGGAGCACCGCATTCGGCGAAGGCTGGGCGCTGTACGCCGAGACGCTGGGCCGCGAGTTGGGCCTGTACGACGACCCGAACCAGTACGTCGGCCACCTGAAGCTCGAGCTGATGCGCGCCGTGCGCCTGGTCACCGATACCGGCCTGCATGCGAAGCGCTGGACGCGCGAGCAGACCATCGCCTACATGATGGAGACCGAGGGCTCGACCGAGGCGGATGCGCGCAACGCCACCGAACGCTACATGGCGTTCCCGGCGCAGGCGCTGGGCTACAAGATCGGCTCGCTGAAGATCCAGTCGTTGCGCGAGCGCGCGCAGGCAGCGCTGGGCGCCAGGTTCTCGCCGCGCGAGTTCCACGACCTCGTGCTCAGCGAAGGGACGGTGCCGCTGAGCGTGCTCGATCGCATGGTCGATGCCTGGAGTGCACGCCGCAAGGCCGCCTGAGCGATGCAGCTCGTCGTCGGTATCTTTGCAGGATCGGGCAAGAAGTCTGCGGGAACGTGTGATCGCCCGCGGGCTTGCCGGCCCGAGAATTCTCCGATGAACCGATCAGCGCACTGCCGCCACTGCGCGACGCCTCGTGGCACCGGCCGGCGCGGCGTGCGCGCGCTCGGTCG
>DATEFR010000649.1:0-8534 GCA_035280545.1 Burkholderiaceae bacterium
GCCGACTCGAGCTTGCGGAAGTCGGCGGTCCAGATGGTCTGGATGATCGCCTCGACGATGCCGGTCAGCCCGAAGGTCAGCAGCAGCGAGTTGAACGGCGTGATCGCGAAGCGCGACACCAGCGCCTGCAGCAGCGCGCCGAGCACGAAGAATGCCGGCACGAGCAGCAGCAGCGTCGCCAGCGGGTCCATGCCCAGGTGCGAGAGCTGGTAGCACAGGTACGCGGCGAGGAACGCAAAGGCGAAGTGCGCCAGGTTGATGAGCCGCAGCAGGCCCCAGCTCAGGCTGAGGCCCAGGCCCATCAGTCCGTACAGCGCCCCGACGAAGATGCCGGACAGGACACTTTGCGCGAGCAAGGTCGCGCTCGGCAGCGAGAAGGCCGACATCGCACTACGGCGCCATCAGCTTCGCGCCGCCGCTGGTCACGTCCTTCGGCCAGACGACGACCCAGTGCCCGTTCTGGACCTGCTTGATGCGCATCAGGTCGTCGCCGAAGTTGCCGGTGCCGTTGAAGCGCAGCTTGCCCTGCAGCGTGTCGACCTTGTTCGCGCGCAGCCACGCCGCGATCGCCTTGTCGTCCAGGCCCTTGGTCGCGGTGACGCCGGCTTCGAGGATCTGCCAGGCGGTGTACGACGCCGCGGCCTGGGTCTCGACCGACGGATCGGCCAGCCCGGCCTTGGTCGCGCGCTCGCGATAGAGCTTGACGAACTCGGCGGCGCCGGTGTTGGCCGTGAACGGAGCCTGCTCTTCGAAGATCGTCACCGACAGCGCCCCCTTCGCTTCCGGCAGGCTGACCAGCGGCCCGGGCGACGGGTACAGGTAGAAATGCTGCGGCGGCGCGTAGTCGATCTTCTTCATCGCGTCGAGCAGCAGGTTGCCGTCCAGCCCGATCGCGCCGACCCAGACGAAATCCGGGTTTGCGTCCTTCACGCGATTCGCGATGGGGCCGAAGTCGCGATTGCCGAAGTCCCATTCGAGGAACAGCACTTCGGTGAGGCCGCGCTTCTTCATCACCTCGCGCGCGCCGGCGCTCATGAACTGGATCGACGGAAACTTGCTCGTGACGACCGCGACGGTCTTCGGCGGCTTCGGGCCGGCGGCGAGCGCATCGAACAGCGTGTTCGGCACGGTGACCTGCGGGTCGGAGCCCAGCGACCAGGCCGGGAACTGCATGTCGTACTTCGCCAGCGACGGCACGCCCAGCGTGTGGTGCACCAGCACCTTGCCGTAGCGTTGCGCGACGCCCATCGCCGAGAGGATCGCGCCGGTCGCGTACGGGCCGATCAGCAAGTCGACCTTGTCGGCGGTGATCAGCTGCTCGTACAGCGTGCGCGCGAGGTCGGGCTTCGACTGGTCGTCCTTGACCACCCATTCGAGCTTGCGGCCTAGCCAGCCGCCGCGCTGGTTGGCCTGCTCGATGTAGATGTCGCCGACCAGCTTGTGGATCTGCGCCGTGGCCGACAGCGGCCCGGTCAGCGCGAGCGTGCTGCCGATGCGGATGGGCCCGCCTTGCGCGCGCACGAGGCCGGCGGCGCCGGTCAGCCCGATCACGGTGGCCGCGACGGCGCTGCGGCGCGAGAGGTTCGAGGTTTTCATGGTGTTTGTCTCCTGGTCGTTGTGGTCTTGTCGCGGCGTCGCGGTCGGTACCCCTCAATCGACCTGCGCGCCGGAGCGCTTCACGAGCTCGGCCCATTTGCCGAGCTCGATCTGGTTGAACGGCGCCATCTCGGCGACCGTCATGGTCCGTGGCTCTATGCCCTGGTCGCGCAGGCGGGCGACGACGTCGGGCTGCACGAGCGCCGCACCCGCCGCGCTGCGCAGGTGCGCCAGCACCGGGCCCGGTATCGCGGCCGGCGCGTAGAGCATGAACCAGGCCACCAGATCGAAGTCCCGGACGCCCTGCTCGATCAGCGTCGGCACATCGCTCGCAGCGGCGCTGCGCTGCGCGCTGCTCGCACCCAGCGCACGCAGCTTGCCGGCCTTGACCTGCGGCATCACCGCGGCCGGGTGATAGAACATGAAATCGGCCTGACCGGCCATCACGCTGGTCAGCGCGACCGCACCTTCCTTGTACGGCACGTGGATCATCTTGCCGCCCAGGCGCTGCGCGAGCAGCTCGCCAGCCAGATGGCCCGAGGTGCCGTTGCCGGCCGATGCGAACGTGATGCCCTCGGGGCGCGCGGCCAGCGCCGCCAGGTCCTTCAGCGACCTCGCCGGCGAATTGGTCGCAACGACCAGCAGCGTCGGCGTATAGCCGATGAACGCGATCGGCACGAAGTCGCGCAACGCGTCGTACGGCAGTTTCTTGAACAACGCCGCGTTGATCGCATGCGTGCCGACCGTGCCCAGCACCAGCGTCTTGCCGTCCGGCGCGGACTTCGCGACCTGGTCCGCGCCGACGGTGCCGCCGGCACCGGCGCGGTTGTCGACGACCACCGTCTGATGCCATGCCTTGGCGAGCCCGTCGGCGACGACGCGGCCGACCGTGTCGGTGGTCGTGCCGGGGCCGAACGGAACGACCAGCTTGACCGGCGCGCCGCCGTCCTGCGCGGTCGCGTTCGTTGCGACGCTGCCGAGCAGGCCCAGCGCCAGCAGCGCACGACGGCGGTTCAGCGGGTTCATGCAGAAGCCTTCTTCGTCAGGTTCAGCGACGCGCGGATCTCGTCGCTGTGCTCGCCCAGCGTCGGCGGCGGACGCACGTCGAGCGCGCGTTCGCCGTCGAACGAGACCGGCGAGCGCACGGTGCGGAACAGCCCCATCACCGGGTGCACGGCCGAGGCGGTCATCTCGAGGTGGCGGGCCTGCGGGTCTTCGAGCGCCTCGCTGGTGTCGTACATCGGCGCATGCGGCACGTCTTCGCGCTCCAGCCGCTCGCACCACGCGGCGCGCGTACGGCGCTTGAAGCGCTCGCCGAGCAGCTCGATCAGGACTTCCTGGTTCGTGATGCGCGCCTCGCGGTTCGCAAAGCGTTCGTCGTTGAAAAGATCCGGCTGCTCGATCGCGTTCGCGAGCCCCTGCCAGAACTTCTCCGGCGACGACATGTGCAGCGCGATCCACTTGCCGTCGGCGCACTCGAGCACGTACGACTGCGAGACGCTGGGCCGGCTGTACGGCCCCATCACCTCGCCGGCCTGGAAGTAGTGCGTGAACGCATCGAGGTTGAAATGCGCCATCGCCTCGAGCATCGAGACTTCGACCGTGCGGCCGACGCCGGTGCGACCCCGCTCGACCAGCGCGCCCATCACGCCGTACGCGGCATAGAAGCCGGTCAGCGCGTCGGCGATCGCCGGGCCGACCACACGCGGGTTCTCGGGGTTGATCAGCAGGTTCAGGAAGCCGCTGGCCGCCTGCGCGACCGTGTCGTACGCGGGCCGGTTCGCAGCCGGGCCGGTCGCGCCGAAACCGCTGATCGAGCAGTAGACCAGCTTGGGGTTCAGCGCGCGCAGCCGCGCGGCGCCGGCACCGAGCTTGTCGGCGACGCCGGGGCGGAAGTTCTGGATGTAGACGTCGGCTTCGGCGATCAGCGCATCGAATACGCCGCGGTCGTCGGCGCTCTTCGCGTCCAGCGTGATGCTGCGCTTGTTGCGGTTGTAGGTCTGGAAGTGCGGGCTGTACAGGCCGCCGCGAAACGCGCGGAACGGATCGCCGGCGCCCGGCACCTCGACCTTGATCACATCGGCGCCGAGGTCGCCGAGCAGCATGCCGCAGGCCGGGCCGGTGATGAACGTGCCCTGCTCGACGACCTTGACGCCGGCCAGGACCTTCATGCCGGCTCGCCCGCCGTCGGCGGCGTGAAGCCCGGCGGCACCGCGCCGTCGTAGACCATCTCGCGCGTCGCCTGGTACGACAGCGCGAAGCCGGCCGGCTGCTGGATCTCTTCGTACAGGTGCGCGATCAGCCCGGCGGTGCGTGCGAGGATGGGCACGCCCTTCAGCGCCTGCACCGGGAAGCCGGCGCCCAGCAGCACGGCCGGGATCGCGCCCGAGACGTTGAGCCTGAGCTCGCGCTGCAGCACTTCGGGGATCAGCGCCTCGGCCGCTTCGGCGATCTGCACGAAGCGCAGGTCGGTGCCGGCCCGCTGCGCCGCGTCGAACAGCGCGCCGACGCGCGCATCGCGCTCCTTGTGCAGCGGATGGCCATACCCCGGGATCGCCTTGCCGGCCGCGCGCCACGCCTTCATCACCGCCAGCGCCGCGGCCTCGAGCGACTGCCCGGCCTGGACCTGCGCGTCGATCTCGCTGTACATCCGGCCGGCCGTCTCCGACGAGCCGAGCACGACCGAGCCGCAGCCGAGGATGCCGGCCGCGACCGCACCCTGCATCGCATCCGGCGCCGCCGCGAAGGTCATGCGCGCGGCTTGCACGCTGGGCACCAGGCCGTGCTCGGCGATCGCCACCAGCGTCGCGTTCAGCACCGCGGTCTCGCCGGCGCTCGGCATCCGGCCGACCAGCAGCAGGAAGAAGTGGTCGACGAAGGAGATCCGGCCGATCAGCTCGCGCGCCAGGTCGCGGCCGCGGATCACGATCGTCTGCTCGTCGGATGTGCAAATCGCCGTGCGTGGCACGGTGGCCTTGCCGATCTTCATGGGTGCGTACTCTTGTTCAGAATCGATGCGTCAGGCCGGCACCGGGGCGAGCCGGAAGTCGTAGCTCGCCGAGTAGTACGGCACCTTCATCTCGCGGCCGTCGACCGCCTTGCCGGGCGCATGCTGGTCGAACTCGACGACCAGGCTGTCGCGCTTGCCGAAGACCGCGTCCTGGTCGATGTACGGGCTGCCGGCGACGAACAGGTGCGTGGTCAGCGGCACATGGCCGTCGGCCGAGACCATCATGTGGATGTGGCCGGGTCGGTAGATGCTGCGATCGGTGGCGCGCAGCATGTCGCCCACCGGGCCGTCGTCGGGGATCGGGTAGTAGGTCGGCCGTATCGACCAGAACCAGTAGCGGCCCTCGGCGTCGGTGCGGAAGCGGCCGCGTGCCTGCATCGTCGGGTTCGGCCCGAGCTGCATGTCGTACTTGCCGTCGCCGTTGCCCGACCAGACATCGAGCAGCGCGCCGGCCAGCGGCCTGCCGTTCGTGTCGGTCACGCGGCCCATGTAGAACGCCGGCTCGCCGGGCACGCCTTCGCCGATGTCGCCGCCCAGCGGCACGTCCGGCGCGCCGGGCCAGTAGAACGGCCCTTCGACCGTGGCCTCGGTGGCCTCCGTCGCACCTTGCAACGTGCCGCTGGCGCGCGCCTGCGCGAGCGCCACCACCATCATCGACAAGCCCAGCGTGTCGGACAGCAGGATGAACTCGGGGCGCTTCTCGGTCGAGATCTGGCCGGTCGCGTTCAGGAACTTGAGCCCGGCCAGCCACTCCTCGGGCGTCAGGTCGACCTCGCGTGCGAACGCGAGGATGTGCTTCACCAGCGCCGTCATCAGCTCGCGCAAGCGCGGATCGGGCGTATTGCCGAACGCATCGACGATGTCTTGCGTCAGCTTCGCCTGGTTGTACTCGGACATGCCTCGTCTCCTTGTGCACCCGTGCGGCGCATTGGCCGCCGAGTGCTTGCCTGTGATGGCGGCACGATACGGCGCGGGCCCGGCGTCGACAAATGGTCAATTCCCATCCATTTGATCGATGACGTCGATTCGGCCATCGGGTTTTCATGGAGACGAGCGATCGTCGGATAGGCCTCATCATCGTTCGCATCGCTGCCTTCCGGGAAGTCGCATGGAGCTCCGGCACCTCCGGTACTTCGTCAGCCTGGCCGAATGCCTGAGCTTCACGCGCGCTGCGGAGCGCGTCCACGTCACCCAGTCGACGCTCTCGCACCAAATCCGCCAGCTCGAGGAAGAAGTCGGCCAACCGTTGTTCGATCGCATCGGCAAGAAGGTCGTGACGACCGAAGCCGGCGAGCTGTTCCTCGCGTTCGCGACCCGCGCGCTGAAGGAGGTCGATCTCGGGCTCGCGATGCTCAAGCCGGCCGGCAGCGGGCTGACCGGCGAGGTGCGGATCGGCGCGACGCACACCTTCAACATCGGGCTGATCCCCGAATGCGTCGCGCTGTTCCTCGCGCGCCACCCGACCGTGCGGGTACGGGTCGAAGAGCTGTCGGCCGATCAGATCGGCGCGAAGCTGCGCGCCGGCGAGCTCGACATCGGCATCGCCTATCGCCCGACCGGCGCGACCGACCTGTGGTTCGAGCCGCTGTACAACGAGGAGATGGTGCTGGTGGTTTCCGACACGCACCCGCTCGCCGGCCGCAAGCGCATCCGCATGGTCGAGCTGCACCAGCAGCGCCTGGTGCTGCTGCCCAGCCACTTCGCGACCCGGCAGATGCTCGACGAGTGCTTCAAGGCGAGCGGCGCCGAGCCCATCGTCGTGGCCGAGATGTCGACGATCGCGCCGATGCTGGGCCTGGTGCTGCGCACGCAGATCGCGGCGATCGCCGCGATCAATGCGGTGCCGGCGGCGATGACCGGCTTGCAGATGATCCCGCTCGAAAGCCCCACGCCGATCCGCACGCCCGGCATCCTCTGGCGCCAGGGAGACGAGAAGGCCGTGCCGGTGCAGTCGTTCGCCGTGGTCATACGCAAGACCGCGCTGGGCAACAGCCTGCGTCGCGACGGGCCGGGGTGACGTCGGCCGACCGCCGCGCCGGCCTATTCGCGGCATCGAGCCTTTCTATTGGATGTGCGTTGTCGATAGCCTTAACCTTCGCCTGTCCGAACTCACAGGAAAGAACGCCGATGTCTTCCACGCCGAACAGCTTGACCACCGCCTCCGGGGCCCCCGTCGCCGACGACCAGAACGCACTGTCGGCCGGCCCGCGCGGTCCGGTGCTGCTGCAGGACTTCCACCTGATCGAGAAGCTGCAGCACTTCAACCGCGAACGCATTCCCGAGCGGGTCGTGCATGCAAAAGGCTCGGGTGCGTACGGCACGTTCACGGTCACGCACGACATCACGAAGTACACGAAGGCCAAGCTGTTCAGCGCCGTCGGCAAGCAGACCGAGACCTTCCTGCGCTTTTCGACCGTCGGCGGCGAGAAGGGCAGCGCCGACACCGAACGCGACCCGCGCGGCTTTGCGCTGCGCTTCTACACCGAGGAAGGCAACTGGGACCTGGTCGGCAACAACACGCCGGTGTTCTTCATCAAGGACGGCATCAAGTTCCCCGACTTCATCCACACGCAGAAGCGCGACCCGCAGACGAACCTGAAGTCGCCGCAGGCGATGTTCGATTTCTGGGGCCACGCACCCGAGTCGCTGCACCAGGTGACGATCCTGTTCAGCGACCGCGGCACGCCCGACGGCTACCGCCACATGGACGGCTTCGGCAGCCACACCTTCAGCCTGATCGATGCGCAAGGCGAGCGGGTCTGGGTCAAGTGGCACCTGAAGACCAAGCAAGGCATCAAGAACCTCTCGGCCGCCGAGGCCGCGCGCCTGGCCGGGACCGACCCCGACCACGCGCAACGCGACCTGTTCGAGGCGATCGCACGCGGCAACTTCCCGAAGTGGGACGTCTACCTCCAGGTCATGACCGACGCCGCGGCCGCCGAATGGGAGCGCAGGACCGGCTGGAGCCCGTTCGACCTGACCAAGGTCTGGCCGCACAAGGACTTCCCGCGCATCCCGGTCGGCGTGCTCGAGCTGAACCGCAACCCGGACAACTACCACGCGCATGTCGAGCAGGCCGCGCTGTCGCCCGCCAACATCGTGCCGGGGATGGGCTTCAGCCCCGACAAGATGCTGCAGGCGCGGCTGTTCGCGTACCACGACGCGCAGCTGTACCGCGTCGGCACGAACCACCAGCAGCTGCCGGTGAACCGGCCGCGCTGCCCGGTGCATCACGGTCAACGCGACGGCTTCATGGCGCTCGAGAACGGCGGCGCGGCGAAGAACTACACGACCGTCGAGGCATCGCGCAGCGGCTCGTTCGGGCTGGGCCACGGCGACCCGGGCTGGGCACTGAGCGGCGTCGCCGGCCATCACGACGAGCGCGGCACGTCCGACGACTACACCCAGGCCGGCAACCTGTTCCGCCTGATGACGCCGCAGCAGCAGCGCAACCTGTGCGAGAACCTCGCCAGCCCGCTGAGCCAGGTCGATGCGACGACGCAGCAACGTCAGCTCGCGCACTTCGACCGCGCGGACCCGGCCTATGGCAGCGGCGTGCGTGCGGCCCTCGCGAACCTGGCCGAAAGACGGGGAGCATGACGATGAGCGACCTGATCACCCGCGACCGGCTGCGCGCGGTGCGGCGCGGCCTGGGCAGCGTCATCGTCGTCTGGGGCCTGGCGCTGGTCGGGTTGCAAGGCTGGCGGATCGGCTGACCCGCGCGATTCCCCCAGCTGATTCGCCGCCTTGCAAGCGGCGAATCACACCGCCCGTCGTGGTTCGCTACAGTAGCGCCTCAATCCCGCACCCGGAGCACATCGCATGGCCAAGAAGGGCAACGAGAACAAGCAAGGCGCGAAGCAGGCGGCCGTGCACATCGGCATCAGCGAGAAGGATCGTGCGGCCATCGCCGGCGGCCTCTCGAAGC
>DATEFR010000650.1:0-5775 GCA_035280545.1 Burkholderiaceae bacterium
CGAGCTCGAGCGCCTCCAGCGATGCGGCCAGCGCCGCGGTGCGGGCGAGGTGGGCTGCGACGCGCTCGATCTGCGCATCGGACAGCGGCAGCGCCTGCAGCCGCGCTGCCGCGCGCACGTACGCGGCGATCTCGCTCGAGCTCGGGGGTGTCGCGGTCGTCGTGCTCATCGCGGGCAGGATCCAAGAAAGCCGCGCCAGCCGCCGAACGTGGTGATGTCGATCGCGCCGCTGCCCGCGGCGATGGCCCGCGGCTCGCAGACGAAGCCGCGTTCGCAGGTCCCGTCTTCGAGCTCCACCGTGCCGATCGCGAGCGGCGCACCGACCAGCGCGAGAAAGCTGCCGAGATGCGCGGCGTCCATCTCCCAGACCTCGACCTCGATTGCCTGCCCGCCTTCCTCGCCGACATGCACCAACCCCGGCCGCGTCGGCCGCCGCCCGGTCAGCGAATACAACCGGTAGCACGGCGCGGTGCGCGTGCGGCACACGAGCCGTGCGGCTCGCTCGCGCAGCTGCCAGTTCAGCGCCAGACCTTCCATGTGCGCCCCGACCGCGACGATGCGCACCGGCGTGCCCGGCGCCGGTGCGGCGAGCTGCGGTGCCGCGGCGATGGGCCGGCGCGCCGCGCCGACGTTCGGCTGCAGCGTGCGCACCAGCGTCGCGGCGAGCTGCGCGAGCGCGTAGTCGCTGAACGCCGGGCCGATCAGCGTGATGCCGGCCGGCAGGCCGTCATCGCGCAACGGACCCGGCAGCGCATGCGCGGCCATGTCCAGCAGGTTCACGAAGTTGGTGTAGTAGCCCAGGCGCCGGTTCGGCTCGACGGGGTCGTCGCGCAACTCGGCAATCGTCGGATGCGTAGGCGCCGTGGGCACCAGCAGCACATCGATGTCGCACCAGAGGCGTGCCGCGTGTTGCTCGAGCGCACGCATCTCGTACTGCGCGGCGAACAGCGCGTGGGCGGCGGGCGCCTTGCCGTTGCGCACGATCGCGGCGACGGTCGGGTCGGCGTCGGCCGGGTTCGTCTCGAGGAAGGCGCCGACGGCGGCATAACGTTCGGCGATCCACGGGCCGTCGTACAGCAGGCTCGCGGCGCGGGCAAGCGGGGCGAAGGCCACGCGCACGAAGCGTGCACCCAGCCCTTCGAGCAACGCGAGCGCGCTCGTGAAGGCTCGCTCGGCGAGGTGGTCGCCGTGGAATTCGAGCACGTCCGGTATCCCGAAGCGCAACGACGCGACCGCATCGCTGCGCAGCACCGGCGGCAGCGCGACGCGGCTGTACGCGTCCAGCGGATCGGGTGCGGCGGCCAGGCTGGCGACCGCCCAGGCGTCTTCCGGCGTCAGTGCGAAGACCGAGACGCAATCGAGGCTGCGGCAGGCCGGTACGACGCCGCGCGAAGACAGCCAGCCCTTGGTCGGCTTCAGGCCGGCGATGTTGCAGAAGCCGGCCGGCACGCGGCCCGAGCCGGCCGTGTCGGTACCGAGCGCGAACGGCACCTGTCCGGTCGCGACGACGTACGCCGAGCCTGAGCTCGACCCGCCGCTGACATGCGTCGCGTTGAACGGGTTCGGCACCGCGCCGTGCGGGGAGCGCGTGCCGACCAGGCCGGTCGCGAACTGGTCGAGGTTGGTCTTGCCGATGGGAATCGCGCCCGCGTCGACCAGGCGCTGCACCGCCGGCGCGTTCGTGCTGGCCGGGTCGGTGCCGCGTGCGATCGCATAACCGGGGCAGGCCGCGGTGGTCGGCAGGCCCGCGACGTCGATGTTGTCCTTCACCGCGAACGGCACGCCGAACAGCGGCAGCTCGGCTAGCAGCGCCGGGCCGCGCTCGCGCAGGCGCGCGTCGCAGCGTTCGGCGGTGCGCAGCAGTTCGGCATCGTCGAACCGGCTGATCCACGCGGCCGCGGCAAAACTCGTCGCGGTGCCCAGCGTGCGCGCCATCAGGCCGCGCACCGAAGCCGTGCCGTCACGCAGCCCGCCGCGGATCTCGGCCAGGGTCGGTGGGTTCATCGTGGGGGCCTTGCCGGCGTGGTCGCCCGGAGTTTGTGCATTCTGTCTTGTATGCAAGAAGGTATGGGGCAGCTGAGCAGCTTCCGTGCCATGCGCATGCCCGGGCGCTCCTACGTCTTGTCCTACATGGATTGCGCGATGCGCCCGACAGACCCGGCGCGGTGCGCTGGGCAGAGTGGGCGTGATCGACCCGCGGCAAGCCCGTGGTCGACTTCGACCCACCACTTTGTTGAAAAGGATTCAGCGATGAACAAGGACCAAGTCAAAGGCCGCGTCGAGCAGGCCAAGGGCGCCGTGAAGGAGACCACCGGCAAGGTCGTGCGCAACCGCAACCTCGAAGCCGAAGGCAAGATCGACAAGACCACCGGCAAGGCCCGTGCGGACTACGGCGATCTGAAGGAAGACGTACGCGATGCGGCGCGGGATGCCGCCAAGAGCGCCGAGCGCAGTGCCGCCGACATGGCCGCAGAGCGCGCTGCCGCGGAACGCGCGGCTGCCGACCGGGCCGAAGCCCAGCGCCTTGCGGCCGAGCGCAGCGCGTCCAACAGGACCGACCGGATCCCGCCGGACGACGACGAGCTGTAGACACTGAGCGACGTCGAGCGACCCGGCCGGTGGCAAAGTTCTTGCATACATGAATGCACAGAACACGCTGCCGGCCCTGTCCGCGCCATGCTGGCGCGGCGATCGGCCGCGTGCCTCACAGGAGCACGCGCATGGGCTCGATCACGATCGCCGCCGCACCCGAACCGATCGGCATCGCCCTGTCCCATACGGCGCTGATCGTGATCGACATGCAGCGCGACTTCATCGAGCCGGGCGGTTTCGGTGAGACGCTGGGCAACGACGTTTCGCTGCTGCGCGCGGCGGTCGGGCCGTGCCAAGCGCTGCTGGCCGGTGCGCGCGCGGCCGGGATGCTCGTGATCCACACGCGCGAAGGGCATCGTCCCGACTTGAGCGATGCGCCGCGCGCGAAAGTCGAACGCGGCGCACCGAGCCTGCGCATCGGCGCAGCGGGGCCCATGGGTCGCATCCTGGTCCGCGGCGAGCCGGGCCACGACATCATCCCCGAGTTGGCCCCCATCGCCGGCGAGCCGGTGATCGACAAGCCGGGGAAGGGCGCGTTCTACGCGACCGAGCTCGGGCCCATCTTGCAACACCGCGAGATCCGCGAGCTCATCGTCTGCGGCGTGACCACCGAGGTCTGCGTGCACACGACGGTGCGCGAGGCGAACGACCGCGGCTACCGCTGCATCGTGCCGGGCGATTGCTGCGCTTCCTACTTCCCCGAGTTCCACGAGGTGGCGCTGCGCATGATCTCGGCGCAGGGCGGCATCTTCGGCTGGGTCAGCGACTCGGTGCGCATCCTCGACGCACTCAATGCGCCAGCCGCAAGTCGACGCTCAGCGCATCGAACACGAACTGCGTGAACGCGCGGATTCGCGCAACCTGACGCAGGTCGGGGTGGGTCAGGATCCAGACCTGCGTCGTGAACGCCGGGTCGGGCGGCGCCAATCGCACCAGCTCGCTGCGTGCATCGGCCAGCGGGCACAGCAGCATCCCGACACCCAGGCCGTGCGCGACCGCATCGACCATGCCGACCAGGCTGTCGACGCGCAGCGCAACCCGCTCCTCGGGGACCTGCTTGCGCAGCCACTTGGCCTGCTCGAGGTGCGCGAGCGTGTCGTCCAGACCGATCCAGCGGTCGTCCGCGAAGCCGGCGCGGCGGCCCCGTGACTTCAGGTAGGCGCGCGATGCATAGGGCGCGGTCTGCACGTCGCCGACGCGCCGGCCGACCAGGTTGGCCGGCGGCTTGTTCGAGCCGCGCAGCGCGACGTCGGCCTCGCGCTGGGTCAGGCTCGCGAAGTTGTTGTTGACCGTGACCTGGACCTGGACGCCGGGGTGCTGCGCATGAAAGCGCGCGAGCACCGGCATCAGCAGGCCCTGCAGCAAGGTGTCGGTGGTCGTCACGCGGATCGTGCCGGTGATGGCCGCATCGCGCCCGGTCAGGTGGCGCTGCGCCGCTTCGACCTGTTCGTCCAGCCCCGCCAGGCCTTCGTTTAGTTCGTTGCCGGCAACGGTCAGCGCATAGCCGCCGCTCAATCTGTCGAACAGGCGCACGCCCAGCGCGGCCTCGAGGCTCGCGATCCGGCGCAGCACCGTCGAGTGGTTGACGCGCAGCGCACGCGCCGCGCCGGCGATCGAGCCGCTGCGGCCGACGGCGACGAAGAACTGCAGATCGCCCCAGCTCAGCGCGGGCGATGCGGTGGGGGTGGTCTTGGTCATCTATGCGAATCTGCAGATACCAAATGCAGATAAGGCAAATGTACATGCAACCATGCAGAACCTACAGTGCTCTTGCGGCGCCGTTCATGTCATTCACCTCTTCGTCACAGGACACACCATGAAGCTCTACTACTCCCCGGGCGTCTGCTCGCTGTCTCCCCACATCGTGCTGCGCGAGGCCGGCATAGACGCCGAGCTCATCAAGGTGGACATCCACCAGCACGTGCTCGACGGCGGCGCCGACTACTACGCGATCAACCCGCGCGGCTACGTGCCCATCCTCGTGCTCGACAACGGCGAGCAGCTCTCCGAAGGCCCGGCGATCGTGCAATACCTGGCCGATCTGCGGCCGGCGAGCGGCCTGGCCCCGGCCGCCGGCACGATGGCCCGCTACCGGCTGCAGGAGTGGCTGGGCTTCATCAACTCGGAGCTGCACAAGGGCTTCGCGCCGCTGTTCGATCCGAGCTCGCCCGACAGCGTGAAGGCCGCGACCGTCGCGAAGCTGGCCAAACGGATAGGCTGGGTCGCGCAGCAGCTCGATGCGAAGCCGTACACGCTGGGCGACCAGTTCAGCGTGGCCGATGCGTACCTGTACACGATCCTCAACTGGTGTCGCGGCGCCGGGATAGACCTGAACGACTGGCCGGTGCTGGCGGCGTACCAGAAGCGCGTCGCCGCGCGGCCCGCGGTGCGCGATGCGCTGCGCGCCGAAGGGCTGCTTCGCTGAGGCGCACGGCGATGGACGAGCTCGTGCTGGTCAGTCACGCGCTGTGCCCGTATGTGCAGCGCGTCGCGATCGCGTTGCATGAGAAGGGCACGCCGTTCCGGCGTGTCGACGTCGACCTCGCGAACAAGCCCGACTGGTTCGTGGCGATGTCGCCGCTCGCGAAGACGCCGCTGCTGCAGGTCGCGAACAACGGCGACGCCGCGGTGCTGTTCGAGTCGGCCGTGATCCTCGAATACCTCGAGGAGACGATCGCGCCGCCGCTGCACCCGGCCGCGCCGCTGCGGCGCGCCGACCACCGCGGCTGGATCGAGTTCGCCTCCAGCGTGCTGAACGACGTTGCCGGGCTCTACAGCGCCGCCGATCCGACCGCGTTTGCGGCCAAGCGCGCCGCGCTGCGTGCCAAGTTCGAGCGCGTCGAAACGCGGCTTGGGGCGCGGCAGGCCAGCGGCCCGCTGTTCGACGGCCCGCTGTTCAGCCTGGTCGACGCCGCCTTTGCACCGGTGTTCCGCTACTGGGCCGTGTTCGACGAGTTCGCGTCGTTCGGCACGTTCGACGGCTTGAGCAAGGTGCAGGCGTGGCGCGCAGCGCTGGCGCGGCGCGAGTCGGTGCGGCGCGCCGCACTGCCGGACTACGCGGCGCGCCTGCGCGCCTTCCTGGAGGCGCGGCCCTACTTCTCGACGAACGCGCGCTCGATCACGTAGTGCCCGGCGTCGCCTATGCCCTGCGAGATCTCGAAGCCCAGGTTGTCCAGCACGACG
>DATEFR010000651.1:0-4017 GCA_035280545.1 Burkholderiaceae bacterium
CAACATGATCAAGGTGCAGCTGAAGAACGGCACGATCCAGCACAAGGTCGTCGGCGAGCATGGCGCGTCGCGCGTGCTGATGGCGCCGGCCAAGCCGGGTGACGGCATCATCGCCGGCGGCCCGATGCGCGCCGTGTTCGAGGTGATGGGCGTGACCGACATCGTCTGCAAGAGCCTGGGCTCGTCGAACCCGTACAACATCGTGCGCGCCACGCTGGACGGGCTGAAGAACTCGACCACGCCGGCCGAGGTCGCCGCCAAGCGCGGCCTGACCGTCGAACAGCTGTTCAGCTGAGCCGCAGGCGCACGCAGCAGCAAGCGAGAAACATCATGGCTGACAAGAAAACCCTCAAGGTCAAGCTGGTCCGCAGCATCGCCGGTACGCGCGAGTCGCACCGCGCGACCGTGCGCGGCCTGGGCCTGCGCAAGCTGAACAGCGAGTCCACGCTCGAGGACACGCCGTCGGTGCGCGGCATGATCAACAAGGTCGCGTACCTGGTGAAGGTGCTGTAAGAGCACCGCGAGCCGGAAGGACAAGGACATCATGGAACTGAACACCATCAAGCCGGGCGCCGGCGCCAAGCACGCGAAGCGTCGCGTCGGCCGTGGCATCGGCTCGGGCCTGGGCAAGACCGCCGGTCGTGGCCACAAGGGCCAGAAGTCGCGTTCGGGCGGCTATCACAAGGTCGGTTTCGAAGGCGGCCAGATGCCGCTGCAGCGCCGCCTGCCCAAGCGCGGCTTCAAGTCGCACCTGCTGAAGTACAACGCCGAGATCACGCTGACTGACCTGCAGAAGCTGGGCGCGGCGGAAGTCGATCTGCTCGCGCTGAAGCAAGCCGGCCTGGTCGGTGAACTTGCCAAGGTCGTGAAGGTCATCAAGTCGGGTGAGCTGAGTCTGAAGGTCGCGCTCAAGGGCGTCGGCGCGACGGCCGGCGCGAAGGCCGCGATCGAAGCGGCCGGCGGTTCGGTCGCCTGAGCGGCGGCGGCACACCTCAACGGAAACCGGGATCAGTGGCAACCAATCCGAATCAGCTGGCCAAGAGCGGCAAGTTCGGCGACCTGCGTCGCCGGCTGGTCTTCTTGCTGCTCGCGCTCGTGGTCTACCGCATCGGTGCGCACATTCCGGTGCCGGGCATCGACCCGAACCAGCTGTCCCAGCTGTTCAAGGGCCAGCAGGGCGGCATCCTGAGCCTGTTCAACATGTTCTCCGGGGGCGCGCTGTCGCGCTTCACGGTGTTCGCGCTCGGGATCATGCCGTACATCTCGGCGTCGATCATCATGCAGCTGATGACCTACGTGATCCCGACGCTCGAGTCGCTGAAGAAGGAAGGCGAGTCGGGGCGGCGCAAGATCACGCAGTACACGCGCTACGGCACGCTGGCGCTGGCGGTTTTCCAGTCGCTGAGCATCGCGCTGGCGCTCGAAGCGTCGCCGGGGCTGGTGCTGTCGCCGGGCTTCGGCTTCAGGCTGACCGCGGTCGTGAGCCTGGTCGCCGGCACGATGTTCCTGATGTGGCTGGGCGAGCAGATCACCGAGCGCGGCCTGGGCAACGGCATCTCGATCCTGATCTTCGGCGGCATCGCTGCGGGCCTGCCGAGCGCGCTCGGCCAGTTCGCGAGCCTGGTGAGCCAGGGTTCGATGAGCGTGCCGGCGGCGCTGTTCGTCACGGCGCTGGTCGCGGCGGTGACCTTCGCGGTCGTGTTCATCGAACGCGGTCAGCGCAAGATCCTCGTCAACTACGCGAAGCGCCAGGTCGGCAACAAGGTCTACGGCGGCCAGAGCTCGCACCTGCCGCTGAAGCTGAACATGAGCGGCGTGATCCCGCCGATCTTCGCGTCGTCGATCATCCTGCTGCCGACCACCGCGGTGAGCTGGTTCGCGACCGGCGATGCGCTGCATTGGCTCAAGGACATCGCCGACGCGCTGCGCCCGGGCCAGCCGATCTACGTGCTGCTGTATGCGGCGGCGATCGTGTTCTTCTGCTTCTTCTACACGGCGCTGGTGTTCAACAGCCGCGAGACGGCCGACAACCTGAAAAAGAGCGGCGCGTTCATCCCGGGCATTCGCCCGGGCGACCAGACCGCGAAGCACATCGACCGCATCCTGTCGCGCCTGACGCTGGCCGGTGCCGTGTACATCACGCTGGTGTGCCTGCTGCCGGAGTTCCTGGTGCTGAAGTACAACGTGCCGTTCTATTTCGGCGGCACGTCGCTCCTGATCATCGTCGTCGTGACGATGGACTTCTGGGCGCAGGTGCAGAGCTACGTGATGAGCCAGCAGTACGAGTCGCTGCTGAAAAAAGCTAACTTCAAGGCAAGCTGAACGAAGACGACGCATGGCCAAAGACGACGTCATTCAGATGCAGGGCGAGATTCTCGAGAATCTGCCCAACGCCACGTTTCGAGTGAAGCTGGAGAACGGGCACGTGGTGCTCGGCCACATCTCCGGGAAGATGCGCATGCACTACATCCGCATCCTGCCGGGCGACAAGGTCACCGTGGAGCTGACGCCGTACGACCTGAGTCGCGCGCGCATCGTCTTCCGGGCGAAGTAAGGATTAGGAGAGAAAGATGAAAGTCGCAGCATCGGTCAAGAAGATGTGCCGCAATTGCAAAATCATCCGCCGCAAGGGTGTCGTGCGCGTGATCTGCACCGATCCGCGTCACAAGCAGCGTCAAGGCTAAACGCTCAGGAACAAGCAGAGGACGAACATGGCACGCATTGCCGGTATCAACATTCCGCCCCACAAGCACACCGAGATCGGGCTGACGCACATCTATGGCATCGGCCGCACGACCGCGCAGAAGATCTGCAATGCGGTCGGCATCGAGTACTCGAAGAAGATCAAGGACCTGAGCGACGCCGATCTGGAAAAGATCCGCGAAGAAATCGGCCGCCTGACGATCGAGGGCGATCTGCGCCGCGAGATGTCCATCAACATCAAGCGCCTGATGGACCTTGGCTGCTACCGCGGCTTCCGGCATCGCCGTGGCCTGCCGGTGCGCGGCCAGCGCACGAAGACCAACGCGCGCACCCGCAAGGGGCCGCGCAAGTCGGGCGCCCTGGTCAAGAAGTGACGATCCGTCGTCGTTTCGCCGAGAAGTGATCCGGGCTCGCACCGCACAAGTTTGAGAGAAGGTCGATATGGCTAAAGCACCCGTCAACACCGCCGCACAACGCGTGCGCAAGAAGGTCCGCAAGAACGTCGCGGACGGCGTTGCGCACGTCCACGCGTCGTTCAACAACACGATCATCACGATCACCGACCGTCAGGGCGGCGCGCTGTCCTGGGCGTCCAGCGGCGGCCAGGGCTTCAAGGGCTCGCGCAAGTCGACGCCGTTCGCCGCGCAGGTCGCAGCCGAAGTGGCCGGCCGTGCCGCGCAGGACCAGGGCATCAAGAACCTCGACGTCAAGATCAAGGGCCCGGGCCCGGGTCGCGAGTCGTCGGTGCGTGCGCTGGCCTCGCTGGGCATCCGCATCAACTCGATCTCGGACGTGACGCCGGTGCCGCACAACGGCTGCCGTCCGCAGAAGCGTCGCCGCATCTGAGGCGCGTTCGAATTTCCGTCGTCGGCGGTGCCTTCGGGCAGCGCCGACTTTTTCGCTTCTGTGAGAAGCACTGAAGTCCACCGTCTGAGCGCCCACAACAACACTCGCCAGACTCGCGCAAGCGCCGATTCGATCGGGCCTGCGTCAGATTGAAGCAAAGGAAGCAACGTGGCACGTTACCTCGGCCCCAAGGCCAAACTCTCCCGCCGTGAAGGCACCGACCTGTTCCTGAAGAGCGCGCGCCGCCCGATCGGGGACAAGGCCAAGTTCGACAGCAAGCCCGGCCAGCACGGCCGCACCTCCGGCACCCGCACGTCCGACTTCGGCCTGCAGCTGCGCGAGAAGCAGAAGGTCAAGCGCATGTACGGCGTGCTCGAGCGCCAGTTCCGCCGCTACTTCGCCGAGGCCGAGCGCCGCAAGGGCAACACCGGCGAGAACCTGCTGACGCTGCTCGAATCGCGCCTGGAC
>DATEFR010000652.1:0-6348 GCA_035280545.1 Burkholderiaceae bacterium
CCTCCAGCTCCTTCGGATCGTTCAGCAACTCGCGCTCGCGGTCGCTGAGCTTCGCGAGCTGCTGGCCGACCGCCCATTGCGGCACCGGCACATGCGTCTGCTTGATCGAAAGCAGCACCACCGGCACCAGGTACGCGATCACCAGGACGATGTACTGCGCGACCTGCGTCCAGGTGACCGCGCGCATGCCGCCGAGAAACGAGCAGACCAGCACGCCGCCGAGACCGAGGAAGATGCCGATCACGAAGTCGACGCCGGTGAGCTGCGTCGTGATCAGGCCGACGCCATAGATCTGCGCCACCAGGTACACGAACGAGCACAACACCGCCGCGATCAGCCCGATCAGACGCGGTGCCTTGCCGGCCCAGCCGTTCCCGGCGTAGCGCTCGCCAAGAAAATCGGGAATCGTGTACTGCCCGAAGCGCCGCAGGTACGGCGCGAGAAACAGCGCGAGCAGCACATAGCCGCCGGTCCAGCCCATCACGTAGGCGAGCCCGCCGTAGCCCTGCAGATACAACGTGCCGGCCAGGCCGATGAAAGACGCGGCCGACATCCAGTCCGCCGCGGTCGCCATCCCGTTGTAGATCGCCGGCACGCGCCGCCCGGCCACGTAGTACTCGGCCGGGTCGGTCGTGCGGCTGATCACGCCGATCACCGCATAGAGCACGACGGTTGCCAGCAGGAAGATGATGCCGATCCAACGCTTCGAGAGGCCGAACTGCTCGAGCACCGCGAGCACGCCGACGAACACGACGAAGCCCAGCGCGTACGCCAGGTAGATGCGATTCAGGCGATGCCGGAACCGCGCTTGCTCGTCGTGCGCCGACGCGGCAGGCGCGTCAGCGGCGGCCGGCTGTCGTCGCATCGCGCTCGTCGTCGATACGGCCCATGCGGACCGCGTAGGCCACCACCAGCGCCATGTAGACCAGCAGCGCGCCCTGGGCCGCGACCCAGAAGCTCAGCGGCCACCCCCACACCACGATGCTGAGCTCACGCGCGAAATACGCAACGCCGAAGGTTGCCAGCAACCACAGGCCCAGCAGCGCTGCCGTGACTCGCATGCGGCGCTGCCAGAGTCGCGCGTCGAGCTGCTCGTCGTCCTCGCCCTGCGGCACGCGATCCGACGGCACGGGCTCGGCGCTGGTCGGGGTCGGCTGCATGGCGCGATATTGTGCATTCGTCCGGTTTGGGCGCACGTCGCGGCCCACGACCCCATCGGCGCGACTTACACTTCTTTGCAAGCCGGGTGCATGCCGCTGTAGCGCCCTCGAGTGAAGGACTTCGACGGGGACCGAATCGATGAGCAGCTCCGATCAAAAGATGGCGAACGGTGGCTGGGAGGCCACGCGCGCGCAGACCGCCATGGCAACGCAGATCCTGCACAGCGAGGAGGACTACCTCGCCGCCGAGAAACTCGAGATCGGCCGTCCGACCGGCGCCGACACGCACGAGCTGTTCGTCTCGTGCGCGCCGGCCGAAGCGCTCCAACAACAACTCGAACATCTGCGGCCCGAGTACATCGCGATCCACGACCTCTGCACGAGCTCGGCGCGCAAGCTGCTGGTCGGCATTGCCGCCGCCAGCTCGCGCAACGTGCAGAAGCTCGTGATCCGCCGCCAGGGCTACGGTACGCCGCTCGCGACGCTCGAATTCGTCGAGCTGCCGACACCGAACGGCGGCACGCTGCGCCTGTACGCGACCGACTCCGATGCCGACGCCACAACCCGCCAGAACCTCTCGCGCACGCTGCTCGCGTACAGCAAGCTCGGCGTCGTGATGGTCGGCGAGATGCCGGCCCACGCGATCCCGACGGTGCTGCAGCCGCTGCGCGAATCCATGGTCACCGGCCCGTGGCCGAACCGGCACCTGCTGCTGCTGCCGTTGACATCGGCGAGCACGCTGGCCGCGCAGGGGGCGGAGCTAGGCCAGGGCACCGGCGTGAACGTGCGCACGACGCCGCAGGTCACGCGTCCGGCCGACGCATGGGGATTCATCAACGGCGCCTGGAGCCGCGTGCTCGGCGAGCTGCCGCCGGCAACGCCCGCAAACACCGGCGCCGCGGCCGCAACCCGGCGCAACGTTCAAGCCGCTTCGCCCGCCTCGTGGGCGGCAACGCCGCCGAAACCCGCAGCGGCCGGTGCCGCCACGGCGGCGACTCCACCGGTCCTGCCGATGCGACCGATGCCGCCGGTCACGCCCAGCGGCGAACGCAAGCCGCTGCCCGAGGGTGCGCTCGAGCGCTACGTGCACCATCTGAGCGATCTGGCGGGCATGGTGAGCTGCTGCATCTTCGACATCGCAACCGGCCGAGAAGTGCTGCACGCCGGCGCCAGCCCGAGCGCCGCGGACCTGGCCAGCCACGGCAGCGCGCTGCTCACCGCGATGACGACCGCCAGCCGCACGCTGGGCTTTGGCCATGCGCTGCCCGAAGCCGCGATCACGCTGGGCTCGCATCACATGCTGCTGCGCGGCGTACCGCGCCATCCCGGCCTCGCGCTGCACGCGGTGCTGGACAAGAGCCACGCGAACCTGACGCTCGCGCGGCTTCAGGTGCTGCGCATGGACTCGCTGCTCGACGAAGCGCCGCCTCAATACGCCGAACGCCGCAGCGGCCCGCGCGCCGGGCCCGAGGGCCGGCGCCACTGAGCCCGGCTCGTCAGTGCACGACGCGTTCGAACACGAACTCGCCGTTCTCGACGTGTACCGGGATCACGTCCTTCGGGCCGAAGCGCCCTTCGAGCACCAACTTCGCGACCGGGTTCTCGATCTTCTGCTGGATCGCGCGCTTCAGCGGCCGCGCGCCGAACACCGGGTCGAAGCCGGCCTTTGCGATCTCGGCCAGCGCCGCCGCTGAGACGTCGAGCTTCATCTCCATCTTCTCGAGACGCGACTCGAGCACCTTGAGCTGGATCTTCGCGATCGCCTCGATGTTGCGCTGATCGAGCGCGTGGAACACGACGGTCTCGTCGATCCGGTTCAGGAACTCCGGCCTGAAGTGCTGCTTGACCTCGACCCAGACCGCATCGCGAATCTCCTCGCTGGGCTTGCCCGCCATCTGCATGATCTGGTGCGAACCGAGGTTGCTGGTCATCACGATCACGGTGTTCTTGAAGTCGACCGTGCGCCCCTGCCCGTCGGTCAGCCGGCCATCGTCCAGCACCTGCAGCAGCACGTTGAATACATCCGGGTGCGCCTTCTCGACCTCGTCGAGCAGCAGCACGCTGTACGGCTTGCGCCGCACCGCCTCGGTCAGGTAGCCGCCTTCGTCGTAGCCCACGTAGCCTGGCGGCGCGCCGATCAGCCGGCTCACCGAGTGCTTCTCCATGTACTCGCTCATGTCGATGCGGATCAGGTGATCCTCGCTGTCGAACAGGAACGCCGCGAGCGCCTTGCACAGCTCGGTCTTGCCGACGCCGGTGGGCCCGAGGAACAGGAACGAGCCGGTCGGCCGGTTCGGATCGGCCAGACCCGAGCGCGAACGGCGGATCGCATTCGCGACCGCGGTGATCGCCTCGTCCTGCCCGACGACGCGCTCGTGCAGACGGTTCTCCATCTGCAGCAGCTTCTCACGCTCGCCCTGCATCAGCTTGCTGACCGGAATGCCGGTCGCACGTGCGACGACCTCGGCGATCTCCTCGGCACCCACCTCGTTGCGCAGCAGCGTCGGGCGGGCATCGGCCGCCTTGGCACCCTTCGCCTCCTTCGCCTGCAATTCCTTCTCGCGCTTCTGCAGCTCCGGCAGCTTGCCGTACTGCAGCTCGGCAACGCGGTTGAAGTCGCCCTTGCGCTTGAATTCCTCGATCTGCGACTTGACGCGATCGATCTCCTCCTTCACCGCGGCGGAGCCCTGCACGCTCGCCTTCTCGGCCTTCCAGATCTCCTCGAGGTCGTTGTACTCGCGTTGCAGCTTCTGCAGCTCGTCCTCGATCAGGCCGAGGCGGCGCTGCGAGGCTTCGTCCTTCTCCTTCTTGACCGCCTCGCGCTCGATCTTCAGCTGGATCAGCCGGCGGTCGAGCTTGTCCATCGCCTCGGGCTTGGAGTCGATCTCGATCTTGATCTTCGCGGCCGCCTCGTCGATCAGGTCGATCGCCTTGTCGGGCAGGAAGCGGTCGGTGATGTAGCGGTGCGAGAGCTCGGCCGCGGCGACGATCGCCGGGTCGGTGATCTCGACGCCGTGGTGGACCTCGTACTTCTCCTGCAGCCCGCGCAGGATCGCGATCGTCGCCTCGACGCTGGGCTCGCCGACCAGGATCTTCTGGAAACGGCGCTCGAGCGCGGCATCTTTCTCGAGGTACTTGCGGTATTCGTCCAGCGTGGTCGCGCCGATGCAGTGCAGCTCGCCGCGCGCCAGCGCGGGCTTGAGCATGTTGCCGGCATCGATCGCGCCTTCGGCCTTGCCGGCGCCGACCATCGTGTGGATCTCGTCGATGAAGACGATCGTGCGGCCTTCATCCTGCGCGACTTCCTTCAGCACGCTCTTGAGCCGCTCCTCGAACTCGCCGCGGAACTTCGCACCGGCCAGCAGCAACGCCATGTCGAGCACCAGCACGCGCTTGTTCTTCAGCGAATCGGGCACCTCGCCGGCGACGATGCGCTGCGCCAGGCCTTCGACGATCGCGGTCTTGCCCACCCCCGGCTCGCCGATCAGCACCGGGTTGTTCTTCGAGCGCCGCTGCAGCACCTGGATGGCACGGCGGATTTCGTCGTCGCGCCCGATCACCGGGTCGAGCTTGCCGAGACGGGCGCGCTCGGTCAGGTCCAGCGTGTACTTCTTCAGCGCCTCGCGCTGGCCTTCGGCTTCGGCGCTGTCGACGGTTTGCCCGCCGCGCACCGCCTCGATGGCCGCTTCGAGCGGCTTGCGGGTCAGGCCGTGGCCGCGCACGATGCCGCCGAAATCGGTCTTCGCATCGGCGGCGGCGAGCAGCAGCATCTCGCTCGCGACGAACTGGTCACCACGCTTGCTCGCTTCCTTCTCGGCGGCCTGCAGCAGCGCGGCCAGGTCGCGGCTCGGCTGCACCACCTGACCGCTGCCCTGCACCTGCGGCAAGCCGTTCAGCAGACCATCCAATGCCGTGCGCAGCGCAGCCGTGTTGACGCCGGCGCGATCCAGCAAGGCCTTCGGGCCGTCGTCCTGCCCGAGCATCGCGAGCAGCAGGTGCGCCGGCTCGATGTACGGGTTGTCGCGCGTGACCGCGAGACTCTGCGCGTCGGCCAGCGCCTCCTGGAACTTGGTCGTGAATTTGTCGATTCGCATGGGGAAGTCCTTCCGATTGCGAACGAAAGTGGGGGCTGGCGTTGCGATTCCAAGCCGCCGCGAGCACGCGGCCGGCCCGCAGGCGTCAGTCCCCCTGCCCCGTCGCTTCGCTGGTCAGGCCGTATTCGACCGGTGCCTTCAGGTACGGCAGGTTCAAGCCCGCTTGCGCGACATGCGCGACGAACCGCTGGGCATCGTCGGCCGCGACGATGAAACCCACCTCGATCGGCAGGTTGCCGGCCAGCTCGAAGAAATGATCTTCGTGCAACACCCGGTGCCGGCCGTAGCCGGCGATCGCGCGAAACGCCGAACCGCCGTGCAGGCCAAAGCGCTTGCCCTCTTCGAGCAGCCACTCGTAGGTCAGGATGCCGGCATGCCGCCGGTGCTCGGCGACATAGAACTTCAGGTAGACGGCCTGCATGCGAACTCCTCCAGCGCCGGCTCCGCCGATCCGCCTCAATGCCGGGTCAGCACGCTCACCAGCAACATGCCCAGCGCCGTCAGCGCAAGCGAGCCCAGCAGGTGCACGCCGGCCGTGGCCAACGCCCACAAGTGTTCCTGCCGCGCCATCAGCGTCAGGACCTCGGCGGAAAACGTCGAGAACGTCGTCAGCCCGCCAAGAAACCCAGTCACCGCGAAGAGGCGCCATTCCGGCGCGAGCGCGGCGTGCTCCGCGAAGAACGTCGCTGCCATGCCGACCAGCAATCCGCCGATCAGGTTCGCAGCCAAGGTGCCCAGCGGCACCGTCGGAAACACCGGGTTCAGCCAGATGCCGAGCACCCAGCGCAGCAGCGCACCAATCCCGGCACCGCCGAACACGGCCACCGCCGCGATGAAACTCATGCGTGTGGCTCCGTCGGCGCGAGCTGGCTCGCCGCGTTGTCCGATGCGATGCCCCAGCGCGCGAGCGCAGCATCGTCGCTGCTGCGGGCATCGACCCAGCGCGCGCCCGTGGCGGTCTCTTCCTTCTTCCAGAACGGCGCCTGCGTCTTCAGATAGTCCATCAGGAACTCGCACGCCTGGAACGCCTGGCCGCGGTGCGCGGCGCTGACCGCCACCATCATGATCTGGTCCAGCGGCTGCAGCAGGCCGAC
>DATEFR010000653.1:0-30432 GCA_035280545.1 Burkholderiaceae bacterium
GCCGACACGGCCCGCGGCGCCAGCGAAGTCGCCGACTCGGCGCGCCGCGTGGCGACCCAGGGCGGCGAGGTGGTCGAGCGCGTGGTGCACACGATGGCCGAGATCGCGGAGGCCAGCCGGAAGATCTCCGACATCACCGGCGTGATCGACGGTATCGCGTTCCAGACCAACATCCTCGCGCTCAATGCGGCGGTGGAGGCGGCGCGCGCCGGCGAGCAGGGCCGCGGCTTCGCGGTGGTGGCGGCCGAGGTGCGCGCACTGGCGCAGCGCAGCGCGCAGGCGGCCCGTGAAATCAAGGGGCTGATCGGCGACAGTGCGGACAAGGTCGCGACCGGCAGCCAGCTCGTCGGCGACGCCGGGCGCACGATGGGCGACATCGTCGCGCAGGTGCGGCGCGTCAACGACATGCTGGTGGAGATCAGCAGCGCGACCGAACAGCAGACGACCGGCATCGGTCAGATCAACGATGCGGTGGTGCAACTCGACCAGGTGACGCAGCAGAACGCGGCGCTGGTCGAGGAGTCGGCCGCCGCGGCGGAGAGCCTGAAGCAGCAGGCCGCGCGGCTGGTGGGTGCGGTCTCGGTGTTCCGCCTGGGGAACAGCGGACGCGCGGTGCCGGCCTGACGGCGCTGGCCTGCTGCTCAGTCCAGAGTCGTGCCGCTGCGTTTGACGACGTCGCCCCAGGTGTTGAACTCGGCGCGCAGATAGGCGAGCGCCTCGGCGGGGCTCGCGCTGTAGCGCGGCTGGCAGTTGAGCGCCACCAGGCGCTGTTCCACCTCGGTCGTCTGCAATGCCTTGGTCATCGCGCCAAAGGTGGCCTGTGTCAGCGACTTCGTCGTGCCTGCCGGGTACAGGACCATCAGCCAGGTGACGGCGTTGAAATCGCCCATGCCTTGTTCGGACAGGGTCGGGACGGCCAGCGGAGCGGGCAGGCGCTTGCGGGTGCCCGCTGCCAGCGCGCGCAACTTGCCGCCCTGGACGAACGACTGCACGGCTGCCGCCGTCTCCAGCGCCAACGAAACATTTCCCGCCACCACGTCGGTCAGCCCGGGCACGCTGCCCTTGTAGGGCACGTGCAGGACCTTGATGCCGGCGCGACGCTTGAACTCCTCCATCGCGAGATGCGACACGGTCCCGTTGCCGGAGGAGGCATTGCTCAGCGTGCCGGGGTTGGCCTTCGCGTACTGGATCAGTTCCTGCACATTGGCGAAGGGCATGCCGGGGTTGCACACGAGCACGAAAGGCAGGTCGCCCACCAGCCCGACGGGCTCGAAGTCTTTCAACGAGTCGTACGGTACTCGCTTGTACATGTGCGGATTGGTGCAGAGCGCCGACATGTGCGCCAGCATCATCGTGCTGCCGTCGGGTGCTGCCTTGGCCAGCTCGCCCAGCGCCAGGCTGCCGCCCTGGCCGGGCCTGTTGTCGACGATGTAGGTGTCGCCCGTCACCGAGCGCAATCGTTCTGCGAGCAGGCGCGCCACGTTGTCCGTGGCCTGGCCGGGCGGGAAGCCGACGATGATGCGGGTGGTCTTTGCGCCTGCCTGTGCCAGGGCGCGCGTGCCGAAGGCAGCGCCGGCGCCGGCCAGCAGAATGTGGCGGCGATCGACTCGCGGTTTGTTCATCGTCATGTCTCCCTTGGAATGTTGTTGTCGGTATCAACGCAACCAGGAACCTGCCAGCGTGGCCATAGCCCCGAGCGCCGCTGCCGCCGCGAGCCACCAGCCCGGCACCATCACGGGCGCCGAGGAGGGACGGTGCACGGGCGGCTGCGGCAGAGGGGTGTCCACGACCGCGGGTGCGCAAGAGGGCGCATCGGGCGGGGCGGACTCTTGGGGCGATGCGGGCATCAGCTGATGGCGAAAGGATTCGAAGAAGTCGTCCGCCATCTTGTGTGCCACGCTGTCGATCAGCCGCGAGCCCACCTGCGCGAGCTTGCCCCCGACTTCGGCTTGCGCGGTGTAGGCGAGTTGCGTGCCCTGCGCGGTCTCCGAGAGCTGCACGCCGGACTTGCCCCTGCCGAAGCCGACGGCGCCGCCCTGGCCCTCGAACACGATCACGCACGATTCGGGTTCGCGGGCCTCGGTGAGGCGCAGGGTCCCGTTGAAGCGCGCCCGCAGCGGGCCGACGGCGGCGGCCACGACGACGCGCAGCGTACCGTCCGGCGCGCGCTCCACCGACTCGCATCCGGGCAGGCACTGCTTCAGCACGGCCGGGTCGTGGAGTGCATCCCACACCGCCTGGCGCGGCGCGGGAATGGTCTGGCTGCCTGTGATGTCCATGAGATGGCTTCCCGGTTGTCCGTGCAGCCGCTCAGTGCTGGCGCTTCATCGCGGCGGCCGTGTTGACCATCGAGTGCAGGCTGCGCGCGTAGTCGATGGCCCCTTGTTCGTCCATGCGGGGTGCCACGCGCAGGTACTCCTTCAGGCCCAGGATCGCGGGCCGCGGGCGGCTCAGCAGCAACGCCAGGAAACGATCGACTTCGGCGTTGAGTCTGTCGGCGGCCACCACCGTGCTGACCAGTCCGTAGGCCACGGCGCGCTGCGCGTCGATGAAGTCGGCGGAGTACGCCATCCAGAGAATCGCGTTGCGGTTCACCCGGTCGTACAGCGCCGACATCACCATCGTCGGCATCACGCCGTGGGCGATCTCGGGGATGTTGAAGGTGGCGGTGTCGCTGGCGAAGCTGACGTCGCACAAGGCCGCGATCGCGGTGCCGAAGCCCATGGCCCGGCCTTCCAGCACGCCGACGACCGGCACCTGCGAACTGCGCAGCGCCTTGTAGCTGTTGAAGATGGCGTCGTACTCGGGCCGTCGGGCGTAGGCCTCGGCCGCGGGAGGCGGCGCGTCGGCATCGCGAACGCGGCCGGTGCAGAAGTCGGGTCCGACGCTGCGCAGCAAGACCACGTCCGACGTGGCATGTGCGCCGTTGACCGCGTTCGCGAACGCCGCGGCCATGCGGTCGGAGATGCCGTTGTCCGCGGGCCGGTTCAGCGTGATGCGCAGGATGCGGCCGTCCTGTTCGATCTTCAGTTGCTCGCTCATCGGCGTGTCCCGGTTCGTGGGTGGCGTCAGTCGCGCCGTTGGAGGCGCTCGAAGTGGCGCAGCATCGCGGCGTTGAAGGCCGCGGGCTGGTCGATGTTGGGCAAGTGCCCGCTGCCGTCGATCACCTCGAACACCGAACCGCCCATGCGTTCGTGCAGGTCTTGCATGGCCAGCGGCAGCACGCCGTCGTGGCGGCCGACGATCAAGGTCGCGGCGGTGTCGATGCGTTCGACATGGCGGTAGTCCAGGCCCTGGATCGCTCGCGCGCACGCCACGAACCCGGTCACGCTGGTGGCGCACGCGACCTGCCGGAGTCCCTCGGCGAGGGCCGGCTTCGCCTCGACGAAGGGTTTGCCGAACCAGCGCTCGATCGTGGGCCCGGCCAGCGGCGCGCAGCTGCGCGCCTCGATCGCCTGGGCGATGCGCTCGTCCCACGGCGCCGCCACGGCCGGCGGCGCATCCGCGCGAGCGTCGCACAGCAGCAGGCTCGAGATGCGCTCGGAATGCCGCAGGCCCAACCCGAAGCCGCTCATGCCGCCCAGCGACAGGCCGACGTAGTGCGCGCGTGCGATGCCCAGTGCGTCCATCACGGCCAGCGTGTCGGCGCCGAGGTCGTCCATCGTGCAACGATCGTGGCGGCATTCCGAATCGCCGTGGCCGCGCGTGTCCACGCACACCACGCGGTAGCCGCGCGCGGCCAGCAGCGCGGCCTGCTCGTTCCACATCATGCTGGACGACAGGATCGAGTGGGTCATCACCACGGCGGGTTTCGTCGAGTCGCCGCGCACGCGCACGGCGAGCGCGCCGGCCGGCCCGCGCACGACGTGCGGCTCGCCTGGAGGGCTGATCGCAGTCACGACGAGTCCTTCGGGCTGGCCGCCGCCTCGAGCGCGCGCCAGATGGCCTGCGGCGTCATCGGGAGCGCGGCTATCGTCGCGCCGGCGGGCTGCAGCGCATCGTTGACGGCGCTCGCGATCGCCGCTGTACTGCCCAGGTAGCCGGCCTCGCCGGAGCCCTTCTGGCCGAACTCGGTGAGCGGCGACGGCGTGCAGTGATCGACGAGGGTCACGGCAGGCACCTCCTGCGCACTCGGCAGCAGGTAGTCCATGAAGGTGCCCGACAGCAGCTGGCCCTCGGCGCTGAACGCGAACTTCTCCATCAGGGCGGCGCCCAGGCCGTGCGCGATCCCGCCATAGGTCATGCCGTGGACGACGCCGGGGCTGATCATGACGCCGCAGTCGTGGCCGCACACGTAGCGGTGAAAGGCCACCTGGCCGGTGTCGGGGTCCACGCTGAGCAGAACCACATGCGACTCGAACGAGTGGCACGGGTACATCTGCACGCGCCCGTCTTCGGTCGGGAGCTTGCCGCCGGTGGGCACTTCCCAGACGAACTTCTCCTGCAGCCCGGGCTCCATTCCCGGCGGCATCCGGTGGTGATGTCGATGCGCGATGTCCACGAGCGCGTCCCAGCTCAGCCGCCGGGCCGGCGCTCCCGCGGCGCTGACATGCCCGTCCGCATAGACCAGCTCGCTCTGCGGCAACTGCAGATCGTGGGCCGCGATCTGCAGCAGCTTGCTGCGCAGGATCTTGGCGGCACCGGCCGCCGCACCGCCCAGCATGATGGCCATGCGGCTGCCGACGGGGCTGTTGGAAGGCAGCGCGTTGAGCGAGTCGGCATGCAGCACGCGTATGCCGTCCGGTTCGCGCTGCAGGACTTCGCCCACGACGGTGGAGACCAGCGTTTCGTGCGCCTGCCCCGACGTGGAGGTTCCCATCAGCGCGGTGACGGAACCGCTGGCATCGATGCGCACGAGGCACGAGTCCATCCACGTCGTGGTCTGGTTCTTCGGGTTCAGCAGCGGCTCGAACGACGAGTTGCCGCCGGACGGCTCCAGGCAGGTCGACACGCCGATGCCGGCCAGCAGGCCTTGCGCACGCAGCGCGTCGCGTTGCTTCACGATCGCGTCGTAGGGCGCGGCGCGCAGCGTCTTGTCGAGCACGGTCGCGTAGTCGCCGGAGTCGTACGTGGTGCCGCTGGGGATGAGATAGGGGAACTCGTCCTGGCCGATGAGATTGCGCCGCCGCAGCTCTATCCTGTCGATGCCGAGAAAGCGCGCGACCTTGTCGATGCCGGTCTCGAGTGCGTAGTTGGTGGGCGCCTGCCCGAAGCCGCGCACAGCCTCCTGCGGCGTCTTGTTCGTCATCACCGACACCGCCTCGTATTCGACGCTGGCGATGCGATACGGTCCGACGATGGCACCGACCGGCTTGCCCAGTTGCAGCGGTGCGCGCCCCGAGTAGGCACCGATGTCGTCGACGGCGCGCATGCGCATCGAGCGGATGGTTCCGTCGGAATCGAACGCGAGCGTGACGTCGAACTGGCGATCGGGGCCCTGCATGTCGCCGCCGCGCATGTTCTCGAGCCGGTCTTCGAGGAAGCGCACCGGCCGGCCGAGCAGGCGCGACAGGTAACCCACGAGGATGGTGTGCTTGAGCCCGCGCTTGACGCCGTAGCTGCCGCCGACGTCCACGTCGTAGTGCACGCGCACGGCATTGCCCGGCAGGCGCAGGCACTTGGCCAGCAGGTCGGGGTACTTCGGCATCTGGATCGACGCCCACACGTCGAGCATCTGCGTCGCGTCGTTCCAGGAGCAGGTGGCGACGAAGGTCTCGATCGGCACCGTGGCGCTGCGCGCCCATTGCACGCGGTAGCTGAGCCGGTGCGCGGCCGCGGCGAAATGGGTGTCGACCTCGCCCCACACGAACTTGCGTTGCAGGATGACGTTGGATCCGTGCGCCGGATGCACCAACGGCGACTGCGGAGCCAGCGCCGTCGCCGTGTCCACCACGTGCGGGGTCGGCTCGTATTGCACCTCGACGAGCTCGCTCGCATCCTCGGCGAGCGCGCGGCTGTCGGCCACGACCGCCACCACCCACTCGCCCGCGTAGCGCACGACGCCGCAGGCCAGCGGGTGCCGCTGGACGGCCGGCGCATCCACGCCGGGCAGCATGGGCTCGACCTGGGAGTTCATGTCTTCCCCGGTCAGCACGGCGTGCACGCCCGGCAGGGCCAAGGCCGCCGACGCGTCGATGGACACGATGCGGGCACTGGCGTAAGGGCTCGCGACGATCGCCACGTGCAGCAGGCCCGGAAGCTGAACGTCGGCCGCATACCGTCCTTGGCCGGTGACGAACCGGCGATGCTCCACCGCGCGCCGGCGCCGGCCGATGTACCGGAACGCGCCGTAGGCGGCGTGTCGGGTCGTGGTGTCTTCGTGCTCAGCCATTCGAAGACACCGTGGCCAGCACCACGGCCTCGACGATCTGCTGATAGCCGGTGCAGCGGCACAGGTTGCCCCCGATGGCTTCGCGAATCTGGGCTTCATCGGGCTGCGGCGTCCGTTCCAGCAGCGCGTGGCACGCCACCAGCATGCCCGGCGTGCAGTAGCCGCATTGCAGTGCATGGGCCTCGCAGAAGGCATCCTGCAGCTTGCCGAGGCAGCCTCGTCGCGGGGACAGGCCTTCGACCGTGGTCACCGCCATGCCGCTGGCCTGCACCGCGAACATGCAGCATGCGCGTACCGGTTCGCCCTCGAGCAGCACGCTGCAGGCGCCGCAGACGCCGTGTTCGCAGCCCACGTGGGTGCCGGTGAGGCCGAGGTGCTCGCGCAGGAAGTCGACCAGCGTGGTGCGCGGTTCCACCGTGCATCGCTGCGGCTGGCCGTTGACCCGGATCTCGACGAGGGTGGGCAGGGGGACGGGCATGTCGTGGTTTCGCCTGTTGTTCGCCTGTTGGTCAGTGCGCCGCTGTTCGCGCGGTCAGCCCTGCGGCCCGTGCGATCACGCGGGCCGCCAGGACAGCGGCGAGATGGCGGCGGTACGCGGCATCGGCGTGCATGTCGGAACCTGGTTCGATGGAAGCGGCGCAGGCCTGTGCTGCGTCCCGCGCCAGTTCGGCGGTGATGTGCCGGCCCACCAGGGACGCGGCGATCGCCGGAAAAGCCAGCGGGACGCCATCGACCCCGCCCAGGCCGATGGCCGCGCGCCGGCACCTGCCGTCCGGCCCGGTCTGCAGCTGGCAGGCGGCCGACGCCATCGCGAAGTCGCCGTGGCGCATGGCCGTTTCCTCGAAGGCCGCTTGCACGCCGGGGCCCTGCCACACGGGCCATTCGACCCCGACGAGACACTCGGTGTCGCGCAGCTCGGTGAACATGGGGCCCAGGAAGAACTGGTCCGCCGCGAGCGTGCGACGGGCGCCTGCCGGACCGCGCACGTGCAGGGTCGCACCCAGCACGGCCGCCGCGAGCGGCAGCTCCGCCGACGGGTCTGCGTGCGCCAGGCTGCCGCCGACGGTTCCCCGGTTGCGGGTCTGCACATGGCCGACCCAACGCAGGGCGTCGCGCACGAGCGGCAAGGTCGAGGACAGCACGGCGTCGAGCTCCACGTCGCGCTGGCGCGTGGCGGCGCCCATCGTGACGGTCTGCGTTCCGACCGACACCCGCTTGAGCTCGGTCAGCCGGTTGATGTCGATGAGGACGGCCGGGCGGGCCAGTCGCATCGCCATCATCGGCACCAGGCTCTGGCCGCCGGCGATCAGCTTGGCGTCGGCACCGTGCTCGGCCAGCCGCTCGATCGCCTCGTCCACGCTTTGCGCGCGGACATAGTCGAACGGGGCTGCCTTCATCTCGACTCGTCCACGCCGTGTCTCCTCCGGCTGGAAGTGTCGAACCCGGGCGCCGTCGCGAGCAACCGAGGAATGCTCACGCACTGTGAGCTGAAGTCACTCGCGCGCGGCCGCGAAGGCACTCAGGCATCGAGCATGAGTAGAGACAGCAATGACAGACCCGCCTCAAGTGAGAAAGACTGTGGGTCGCCAGCCGGCGCGCACGAATCCCCGCCAGTCAGATGCCCAGGAAACTCCCTCCCCTGAACGCCGTGCGCGCCTTCGAGGCGGCGGGCCGATACGTCAGCTTCACCAAGGCGGCGGCCGAGTTGAACGTGACGCACGGCGCGGTCAGCCGCCAGGTGGCGTTGCTGGAGGAGTGGCTCGGGACTTCGCTGTTCCAGCGCGTGCCGCCGCAACTCTCGCTGACCGATGCCGGGCGCGCCTACCTGGCGGAGGTCACATCGGTGCTCGATCGCCTCGCGCAGGCGTCCCTGCATCTCACGGATCGCGCCCAGCCGGCCAAGCTGCACATCAACGCGCCGCCGACGTTCACGATGCGTTGGCTGATTCCCCGGATCTCGAGCTTTCAGCGCAAGCGGCCCGAGGTCGACGTCCGCCTGACCACGTCGCTCTCGCCGGTGAACTTCCAGGAGCATGGCTACGACGTCGCGATCCGCGGTGCCCAAGGGCCGCTGGCGGGCTGCATGTCCAAGCCCTTCATGATCGAGCTGCTGGTGCCGGTGTGTCACGTCGATCTGCTCGAGGGCGGGCGGTTGCGCGAACCCGCCGATCTGGCGAACCACTCGTTGATCGGCTATGCGACCGAGCCTTATTCGTGGGCCGACTGGCTGCGCGCCGCCGGCGTGCCGGACCTTCGCCAGCCCACGATGCTGAAGTTCGAGCAGATGTACTTCGCCATGCAGGCGGCGGTCGAGGGTCTCGGCGTGGTGCTGGTGCCGCTGTTTCTGGCGATCGACGACATCATCGCCGGCCGGCTGTGCACGCCCTTCGGGGCGACGGCCGCGAAGCAGCGCCGCTACTACGCGAATGCGGCACAGAGCAATCCGGCGATCGTGGCCTTCGTCGAGTGGCTGCTGTGCGAAGGCGAGAGTACCGAGCGCTCGATGGCGGAGTGGGCGCTGTCCGCCGGCTGGCCCGAGGCCGCGCTGTCGTTGCAGACGGGTGCGGCGTAGGCTCGCCTCGAAGGAGATCGTGCATGGCCGCCGCGGATGTCGCTCGATGGCTGAACGATCTCGGGCTGGGCCAATACGTCCAGGTCTTCGAGAGCAACGACGTGGACATGCGAACGCTGCGCCACTTGACCGACGCCGACCTGGCGGAGATCGGTGTCCGGTCGGTGGGGCACCGGCGAAGGCTGGCCGATGCGATCGCGTCGCTGCGGGATCGACCGGCGCCGGACGAACTCGTGACAGTGGCCGCCGGTACCGGCGAGGCCGAGCTGCGCCAGCTCACGGTGCTGTACGCCCAGATGGTGGTCCCGCAGGCCCATGCCGAAGCCGATCCCGAAGTGCTGCGCGAGGCGATCCAGCGCTTTCACCAGACCTGCACGCGGCTGGTCGCGGAGTACGACGGGCACGTGGCCAACTTCTACACCGACTGCATGCTGGTGTACTTCGGCTGGCCGCGCGCGCATGAGGACGACGCGGAGCGCGCGGCGCTCGTCGGGCTTGCCCTGGCGCGCCAGGTCGGGGCCGGGCACGTGTCGTCGCCTGTGCACGTCGGCGTCCGCGTGGGTATCGCCACCGGCCCGGTGGCGGTGGGCGATCTGATCCACGAAGGCCCCGCCCAGCAGCAATCGGCGGTCGGCGTCACCCCCAATCTGGCGGCGCGCATCTTGAACCTGGCCGAGGTGGGACAGGTGGCGGTGGAAGAGCTCACCTGCCGTCTGCTCGGATCGGGCTTTGCCATGCATCCGTTGGGAGAGCATGTGCTCAAGGGCCTCGCCCATCCGGTGAGCGCCTTTGCCGTCGACAGCGAGCACACGGCCGACAGCCGTTTCGACGCGCTGCGCCGCGGTGCGGGCGTGATGCCCATGTTCGGGCGCGACCAGGAGCTCGCGCTGTTGCAGCAACGTTGGTCGCAGGCCTCGGGCGGCGAGGGGCAGGCGGTGCTGCTGGTGGGCGAGGCGGGCATCGGCAAGTCGCGCATCGCCAGTGCGCTGCTGGAGGCCTGTTCGGACCGGCTGCATGGGCTGGTGCGCTGGCAATGTTCGCCGTATCACACGGGCAGCGCGTTGTGGCCGGTGATCCAGCGCCTGAGCCGCCACGCGGGGCTGGACGCTCAAGACTCCCCCGATACCGCATTGAACAAGCTGGAGGGGTTCAGCGGGGCTGGCAGCGAGGCACGAGCGCTGTACGCGACGCTGCTGGGGCTCAACGGCGCCCAGCGTTATGGTCCGCTGGAAATGACACCGTCGATGCTGCGCGAGCGCACGCTGGAGCTGCTGGCCGAGCAACTGTTCGAGACGGCCCGGCAGCGTCCCCTGCTGCTGCTGATCGAGGATGCGCACTGGATCGATCCGACCTCCCTGGAGCTGGTCGAGCGCTGCCTGGAGCAGATCGAACGTGCGCGCATGCTGGTTCTGATCACCAGCCGTCCGGACAATCAGCCGGCGCTGGCCGCACACCCGAGCGTGACGCGCCTCTCGCTGAGCCGGCTGGGTCGCGCCGGCGTGCAGGCCATCGTCGAGCATCTGGGGGGCCAGGCTCTGCAGGAGCACACGTTGGCGACGATCTTGGCGCGCAGCGACGGCGTTCCCCTGTTCGTCGAAGAGCTGACCAAGGCCGTGCTGGAAGCCGGCGAGACGGCGATCCCGGCGTCACTGCACGGCTCGCTGATGGCGCGGTTGGACCGAATTCCCGAAGTCAAGGAAGTTGCGCAGATCGCGGCATGCATAGGACGCGACTTCGATCGCGCCACGCTGCTCGCCGTCGCCGAGCACCCCGAGGTCGTGGACTCCGCCATCGACAAACTCATCGAGGCGGAGTTGATCTTTCGTCATGGCCCGCGAGCCCAGCTGCGGTTCACGTTCAAGCATGCCTTGTTGCAGGCCGCCGCGTACGAGAGCCTGCTGCGCGGCAAACGGCAGGCGATCCACGCACGCATCGCGCAGGTGCTCGAGGGCACGGGCAACACACCTGCGGAGATCCTGGCACACCACGCCGAGGGCGCCAGACAGATCCACAAGGCGATCGACTGCTGGCAACGGGCGGGCCGCGCCGCGCTGGCCAAGTCCGCGTATGTCGAGGCCGCGAGCTACTTCGACAACGCCATCGCGCTCGTTCAGGCTCAGGACGGCAGCGTCGACCACCAGACGCAGGAGCTGGAACTGCAGCTCTGGCTCGGGCAGGCCCATTTCGCGGCGCATGGCTACGGCGCCGCCCCGACGCTGCGTGCCTTCACCCGGGCCGACGCGTTGCTCGATGCCAGTCCGCAGCGCGCGCGACTCGGTTCGCGCGTGCACTACGGCCTGTTTGCGGGATATGCCACACGCGCCGAGCTTGGGCAGGCGCTGCAGCGCGCCACCAAGGCGCTGGCCGCGGCGACGTCGCAAGGTACGCCGGACGCCCTGTTCTGCGCGCATCGAATGATGGCCGGGGCGCACATGTTCCTGGGCAACCTCGACAGCGCGCGTACCCACCTCGACGCGGCATCGGCGCTCCTGGATTCGTTGGATCACGACGCCATCGCAGCCGACTTCGGCTGGGATCCGGCAGGATCGATCTTCATCTACTCCGCCTGGGCGCTCGGCATTCAAGGGTTCGCGGAGCAAGGCCAACACGACTACGCCCAGGCTCAAGCCCGCGCCGCGGAACTGGCTCAGGCGGGCGTGAAGGCACACGTCCACCTCTTCAGCCTCATCGGTCGCGCGTGCGCGGACGACAGGCACACCGTTGCGGCGGATGCAGAAGCGCTGGCGGAGCTGGCGGCCAAGCATGGCTTGCGCTATCACATGCCGTACGCCGATACGCTGCGGCGCTGGGCGACGGTCGATACGCGCCGGCCGTTGGCCGAGGACATTGCCGCGTATGAGCGCAGCCTGGAGAAGCTTTTTGCGACGGGCGGCGCTGCCTGGATTCCTTTCCTCACGGGCAAGCTGGCCGGTTTGCTGGCCGCGGCCGGTCGTCATCAGGAGGCCAGGAGCCGCATGGAGCGGGCCGTCTCCGCCTGCGAAGACGCGAGCCTGGGCTGGTGTCGCGCGGAGGTGTGGCGCTTGCATGGCGAGGTGATGCTGCGCGATGCGAAAGGCGATCGAGCAGAAGCCGTGCGCGCCTTCGAGCGTGCCCTGGCCGACGCGCGCTCGCGCGGCGCGAAGCTTTGGGAGCTGCGCGCTGCGGTGAGTCTCGGGCGTCTGCTGGCCGCCCAGGGCGCGCCGGCCCGTGCGCAGGACCTCCTGACGCCCCTCTACCAATGGTTCACGGAGGGCTTCGACAGCCCTGACCTGGTCGCGGCGCGCAGGCTGCTGGCTCACCTGGGAAGGGAGTCGCTGTCCGCCGGCTGAATTCGCGCAAACACAGAAAAAATGGCACGCGTGGCGTTCGCGAAGTCCCGCGCCCTCCGCAACGCTACTCCTTTATTCCCCTCATCTGAGGGAGACCACCCTGTCAAGTCTGACAGTTGAGGCGGCTTGATGAAGCCTTTATTCTGGCCCCCGCTCTCGTGACGTGACGACCGGACGTGCGGCTCGCTCGAGCCGTGCGGGCGCCCCGGCCGAACAACAAGCTGCCTTGTTCGCAGTTGCCAGTAGAACCAAGGAGGCGAATGGTCTGGTTCCGCTTCGCGGATTGGCCGCTCCGGGCCAAGATGGCTGCGCTGCTGGTCGCGGCGTCGTTGCTTCCCCTGGCCATCTGGGCGTACATCGACCTCCAGCAGGACCGCGCGCGTCTGTTGAGCGGCATGGAAAATCTGCTGCAGGCGCGCGGCGACCAGATCGTCCGCGAGCTCGATGGGTTCCACCGCGGCTACCAGCGATCGGTCGACCGGATCGCCCGCTTTCCGGATTCGGCCGCCTATTGCGCCGCGACGCCCGAGGGCCGCGCAGCGCGGCAGGGCGGGCTGCTCGCCCTCCTCTCGGTGTTCCCCACCAGCGACGCCGGGATCCGCGGCGCGGCGCTGCTCGATGGTGCGGGGCGCGTCGTCGTCGCGACCGAGTCGGCGCTGATGGGCACCGACCTGTCGGACCGCCCGGTCGTGCGCACGGCGCTGCAGGGGCAGCGCATCACCTCCGATCTGTTCGTTTCGTCGACCAAGAGCGGCTCGGTGCCGACGATCGCCTACATGGCGCCGATGCGCGGCGCCAACGGGCAGGTGAACTGTGTCGCCGTGCTGTGGGTGCGTGGGACGGCGCTGTGGAATACGGTCAGGGCGTCGAATGCGCTGGCGGGTCCCGGCAGCTTCGCGGTCGTGTTCGACAGCCTGGGCATTCGCGTCGCGCACACCTTCAGCGACGACATCGTGCTCCATCCCGGCGGAACGCTGGACCCGGCGACGCTGGAGCGGCTGGTGGCCGAGCGCCGGTTCGGCGAGAACACGCGCGCGCTGCTCGAAGACGTGCGTTCATTCCCCGAGCAGTTCGATCGTGCGCGCGCGGCGGCGCCGGACCTCTCGGTGTTCCACGGCTACGCGCCGGTCAATCAGGTCTGGAACTACGGCGTCGCGCGACGCTTCCAGACCGTCCCGTGGACGGTGTTCTACATGGTCCCGGATGCCGGCATCAACGCTGCGCTCGAGCAGGCGACGCGTGAACGGGCGCTGATCGCGGCGGCGATCATCGCGGCCGCCGCCATCGTCGGCGCGCTGTTCGCGGGCGGCATCCTGCGGCCGATCCGCAGCCTCTCGCGTGCCGCGACGGCGATCGCCGGCGGCGACCTCGCGGCGCGGGTCGAGAACCCGCGCGACGGCGAGATCGGACGCCTGAGCCACTCGTTCAACGCGATGGCCGAACGCATCCAGCAGCAGACTGCGCTGCTGCAGGGCTCGCACGAGGAGCTCGAGCGGCGCGTGCGCTCGCGAACGGCCGAACTGCACGAGCGCGATGCCGAGCTGCGCCGCGCGCACGTGATGGCCCGGCTGGGGCATGTGATCACCCGGCCCGACGGCTCGTTCGAAAGCTGGTCCGACACGCTGCCGCCGCTGATCGGCATCACCCCGGCGGAAATGCCGACCAGCACGCGCGACTGGCTGGAGCTGCTGCACCCGGACGATCGCGCGATCTTCCGCAATACCAGCCTCGCAGCGGCCCGCGACGGCTTGCGCAAGGACGTCGAGTACCGCGTGCGGCATGCCGACGGCGTGATGGTCCACATCCGCCAGGTCATCGAGCCCATCCCCGGATCCGCCGATGCCGCCGGCAAGATGCGCTGGTTCAGCACCCTGCAGGACGTGACCGAGGAGAAGCGCGCCGAGGAGGAGTTGCGCGAGAGCGAAGAGCGAACCCGGCTGATCGTCGAGACCGCGTTGGACGCGGTGATCACGATGAACGAAGCCGGCGCCATCACCGGCTGGAGCCCGCAGGCCGAGACCACGTTCGGCTGGGCCCGCGACGACGTGCTCGGCCGCCCGCTGGCGCAGACCATCATCCCGGAGCGCCTGCGCGCCGACCACACCCGCGGCCTTCGCCGCTATCTCGCGACCGGCGTGGCGAGGGTGCTGAATCGGCGCATCGAGCTCGTCGCGCTGCACCGCGACGGCCACGAGTTCCCGATCGACCTGGCGGTGACGCCCATCCGAAGCGGGACCGTGTTGAGCTTCAGCGCCTTCGTGCGCGACATCACCGACCGCAAGCAGTCGCAGGCGAGGCTCGAGGCGCAGCTCGAGCGGCTGACGCTGCTGGACCAGATCACCCGCGCGATCGGCGAGCGGCAGGACTTGCAGAGCATCTACCAGGTCGCGATCCGCAGCCTGGAGGAGCGCCTGCCGGTCGACTTCGGCTGCGTCTGCCGCTACGACGCCGCGGCCGAGACGCTGACCGTGATCCGCGTCGGCGCGCACAGCCAGCCGTTGGCGATGGCGCTGGCGATGGACGAGCAGTCCGGCATCCTGATCGACCGCAACGGGCTGTCGCGCTGCGTGCGCGGCGCGCTGGTCTACGAGCCGGACATCCGCGACATCCCGTACCCGTTCGCGCAGCGGCTGCTGCGCGGCGGGCTGCGTTCGGCCGTGCTGGCGCCGCTGCAGTCGGAGAGCCGCGTGTTCGGGGTGCTGATCATCGCCCGCCGCCAGCCCGAATCGTTCAGCAGCGCCGATTGCGAATTCCTGCGTCAGCTCAGCTCGCACGTCGCGCTGGCGGCGCAGCAGGCCGAGCTGCACGGCGCGCTGCAGCAGGCCTACGACGATCTGCGCCAGTCGCAGCAGACCGTGATGCAGCAGGAGCGGCTGCGCGCGCTGGGCCAGATGGCCAGCGGCATCGCGCATGACATCAACAACGCGATCTCGCCGGTGGCGCTGTATGCCGAGAGCCTGCTCGATCGCGAGCCCGGGCTCAGCGACCGCGGGCGCGGCCATCTCGAGACGATCGCCCGCGCGATCGACGATGTCGCCGCGACGGTGGCGCGCATGCGCGAGTTCTATCGCCAGCACGAGCCGCAGCTGTTGCTCGCGCCGGTGCGGCTGAACAACCTCGTGCAGCAGGTGGTCGACCTGACGCGGGCGCGCTGGAGCGACATCCCGCAGCAGCGCGGCGCGGTGATCGACCTGCAGCTCGAGCTGGCGCCCGACCTCCCGACCGTCGCGGGCGTCGAAAGCGAGGTGCGCGAGGCGCTGATCAACCTGGTCTTCAACGCGATCGATGCAATGCCGGACGGCGGCGTGCTCGCGCTGCGCACGCGCAGCCCCGGCCCGCGCGCCGGCGGGCCGACGACGACTCGCAGCGCGGTGATCGAAGTGGGCGACAGCGGCGTGGGCATGGACGAGGACACGCGGCGGCGCTGCCTCGAGCCGTTCTTCACGACCAAGGGCGAACGCGGCACCGGCCTCGGCCTCGCGATGGTCTACGGCGTCGCGCAGCGGCATGGCGCGGACGTCGAGATCGACAGCGCGCCCGGCCGCGGCACGACAGTGCGGCTGGTCTTCCCGGTTCCGGCGGTCGAGCCGGCGTCGGCCGATCCGCCGAGGTCGCAGGTGCCGGCTGCGCGGCTCAGCGTGCTGGTCGTCGACGACGATCCGATGCTGCTCAAGTCGCTGCGCGACACGCTGGAGCTCGACGGCCATCAGGTCGTCGCGGCCAGCGGCGGGCAGGCCGGCATCGATGCGTTCCAGGCCGCGTGCCGCAACGGCCGGCGCTTCGATGTCGTGATCACCGATCTGGGCATGCCGTACATCGACGGCCGCAAGGTGGCGGCGGCCGTGAAGGAGGCATCCGATCAGACGCCGGTGATCCTGCTGACCGGCTGGGGTCAGCGCCTGATCGCCGAAGGCGATGTGCCGACCTGCGTGGACCGCGTGCTGAGCAAGCCCCCGAGGTTGCGCGAGCTGCGCGCCGCGCTGGCCGCAACCACCTCGGCCGCGGCGCTGACACCGATGGAGTGAGCCATGACCGAAGGTGCCAAGGCGAAATTGCTGATCGCCGACGACGAGCCGGCGCAGCTGCGGGCGCTCTGCGATACCTTGCAGGACCAGGGCTACGACGTGCACGGGTGCAGCGGCGGCGCGCAGGCGCTGGCCGCGTTGCACGACGAGGCGTTCGACCTGCTGCTGGCCGACCTGATGATGCCCGGGATGAGCGGCATCGAGCTGCTGCGCGCCGCGCTGGCGATCGACCCGACCCTGGTGGGCATCATCATGACCGGCGAGGGGACCATCGGCACGGCGGTCGAAGCGATGCAGACCGGCGCGCTGGACTACATCCTGAAGCCGTTCAGGCTGAGCGCCGTCCTGCCGGTGCTCGGCCGCGCGTTGACGCTGCGGCGGCTGCGCGCCGAGAACGCGGCGCTCGAGCGGCGCGTGCGCGAGCATGCGGCCGAGCTCGAAGCGACCAACCGCGAGCTCGATGCGTTCACGCGCTCGGCTTCGCACGACCTACGTGCGCCGCTGAACGCGGTGCTGGGTTTCTCGTCGCTCCTGGTGGCCGAGCTGGGACCTCAGGTGCCGGCCGAGCCGCGCAACTGGATGAGCCAGATCGAGCAGGCGGCGCAGCAGATGTCCGACCTGATCGACGCGCTGATGCGCCTGTCGCACGTCGGCCGCCAGGCCCTGCACGTGCAGCAGGTCAACATGACCGAGCTGGTCCGCGGCGTCGTCGACGAGTTGCGCCAGGCCTATCCGCAGCGGCGCGTGACCGTGCGCGTCGACGATCTGCCCGAGGCGATGGCCGATCCGCCGCTGTTGCGGCAGGTGTTCGTCAACCTGCTGGGCAACGCGTTCAAGTACACCCGCCAGATGGCGCAAGCCGAGATCGACATCCGCGCCGAGCGCCAGGGCGCGGAGTGCGTGTTCTCGGTCCGCGACAACGGCCCGGGGTTCGACATGGCGCGCGCCGACCGGCTGTTCCATGCGTTCCAGCGGCTGCACACGCTCGACCAGTTCGAGGGCAGCGGCGTCGGGCTGTCCATCGTCCAGCGCATCGTGCAGCGCCACGGCGGGCGGGTCTGGGCGCACTCGGCGCCGGGCGGCGGCGCGAGCTTCTACTTCACGCTGTGATCTACGCGGCCGTGACGTCGCGCCAGCGGCCGACGATGGACGCACGCGGCTCGGCCTTGGCCAGCTCGGCGTCGACCCAGGCCTGACCGGCGTGCAGACCGGCGAGCGCGGCGTCGGTCTTGTAGCGGAACTCCTCCAGCTCCGGCGTCCACGAGATCTGGGCGCGCAGCCCCTCGATCTCGTGCCCGACGACCACGTACGCGAGGAAGCGGCCGTCCGGCATCGGCTGCGGGCGGTACCGCACGACGTAGCCGCGGTATCTCGTTTCGTAAGCCTCGGCCGTCATCATCGCGCCCCCGGGCTCCAGGCCTCGAGCGCCCGGCTCAGCGCCTGCAGCGACAGCGGCTTGGAAAGGAAGTCGTTCATCCCGGCTTCCATGCACTGCTGCAGGTCCGAGTCGCTCGCGTTCGCGGTCAACGCGACGATGGCCGCGGGCTGCGCCCGGCCCAGCGCGATTTCGAGCGCGCGAATCCGGCGCGCCGTCTCGTACCCGTCGATGCCGGGCATCATGCAGTCCATGAAGATCAGGTCGTAGGTGCCTTCCTCGACCCGGCGCAGCGCTTCCAGGCCGTCCTTCGCGACGTGCGGCACGACGCCGAAGTACTCGAGCATCGCGCACGCGACCTCCAGGTTCACGTCGCTGTCCTCGACCACCAGCACCGTCGGCTTGGCGGCCCCCGGACCGCGCTGCGGCGCAGGCGCGATCAGCGGCAGGAGCGGCGCGCTGTCGACCGCGGTCACCGCCAGCGAGAAGTGGAAGCGCGATCCCTTGCCGGGTTCGCTGTCGACGCGCAGCTCGCCGCCCATCAGCCGCACCAGCTTGGCGCTGATCGCGAGACCCAGCCCGGTTCCGCCATAACGCCGCGCGGTCGAGCTGTCGGCCTGCGTGAACGCGTCGAAGATGAACGGCAGCGCTTCCGATTGAATCCCGATGCCGCTGTCGACGATCTCGAACTGCAGCGTCAGCCGCCCGTCCAGCGTCGCGACGCGCTGGACGCGAACCTGGATGCTGCCGGTGTGCGTGAACTTGACCGCATTGCCGATCAGGTTCACCAGCACCTGGCGCAGGCGCAGCGGATCGGACCGCACCCGCTCGGGCACGTCGTCGGCGACCTGGACCTGCAGCGCCAGATTCTTCGTCGCCGCCGCGCCGATGAACGGCGCGACCGCTTCGCGCATCAGTTCGCGCGGCGCGAGCAGCTCGCATTCGAGGCGGATCTGGTTCGCTTCGATCTTGGCCAGGTCGAGCACGTCGTTGACCAGGGCGAGCAGGTGCCGGCCCGACAGCCGCACCGCGTCGACCAGGCGCTGCTGCTCGTCGTTCAGCGTCGTCGTCGCGAGCAGCTCGGCCATGCCGATCACACCGTTCAGCGGGGTGCGGATCTCGTGGCTCATCACGGCCAGGAACTCGCTCTTGGCCTGGTTGGCGGCGTTGGCCTTCTGGGTCGCATCCTGCAGGTCCGCGGTGCGGCGCCGCACCTGGTTCTCCAGGTCCTCGCGCTGCGCGACGAAGTCGGTGATGTCGCGCGCGATCGCCAGCACCGAGCCGACGGTGCCATCGTCCCGGGTCTCGGCGCACATGCGCACGTCGAGCCAGCCGATCTCGCCGGTGCTGCGCTGGTAGCGCAGCTCGCTCAGGCGCGTCTCGCCGCTGGCGACGACCTCGGCGAGCAGGGCACGGTAGCGGTCGGCGTCGGGCGTGAACGACAGGTCCTGGTCGCAGCCCTTGCTTGCGTCGCCCTGCTTGAGCAGTTGCGCCAGCGCGGGGTTCGCGTAGGTGCGGCAGCCCCGCCGGTCATGCCGCGCGACCAGGTCCGGCGAGTTGTCGACCAGCGCACGGAACTCCTGCTTGCGGCGTTCGACCGCTTCCTTGGCGCGCTTGAGCTCGCTGACGTCGCGGCCGATCACGAGCGCGCCGGTGACCGCACCGCCCGCGTCGTGCTCGGCCACGCAGCGCACATGGTAGGTGTGCAGCTCGCCGTCGGCATGTTCGCCCACCGCCTCGGCCTCGGCCGGCTCGCCGGTGCGCAGCACGTCGCGCAGCAGCCGATCGCAGACGTGCAGCCAGTGATGGCGTGCCGGCGCCATCTCGAAGGCCGTCTTGCCGAGCAGCGCCTCGACGTCGACGCCCCAGGTGTGTCCGATCGCCGGGTTCGCATAGAGCAGGCGGCCGTGGGCGTCGAAGCGCGCGATGTGATCGGGCGAGTTCTCGGTCAGCGTGCGGAATTCGCGTGCGTGCTGGTCGAGCTGATCCTGAACCCGCCGGCGCTGCGTGACGTCGCGCGCCACCGACAGCAGGCTGGCCGGCGCGCCGCGCGCGTCGCGCTCCAGCACGATGCGGCAGTTCTGCCAGCCGCTCTCGCCGGTGCGGGCGGAGACCTCGAATTCGAGCTCCTGCGCGATGCCGGTGTCGCGGGCCGCGCGCAGCGCCGCTTCCATCGCCGACGCGTGCGGGCCGATCACCGAGGTCTCGGTCGGGGTCTTGCCCAGGTACGCGGCAGGTGTCAGGCCGGTCACGCGTTCGAACGCCGGGTTCGCATAGATGCGCCGCAGCGACAGGTCGTAGCGCACGATGCAGTCGGGCAGATGCCGCATCGTGCCGAGCAGGTCGCGGCGCCAGGGCGCGTGCCGGGCCGCGGCATCGCGCGGCGCGAGCCGGCGCGCAAGGCCCAGGCAGTAGTCGCGCGTTCCCGATCTGAAGTGGCTCAGCCGAATCTCCGCAGAAATCATGTGACCCTCTTTCGAACGCAGCCGTCTCTTGAAGCGCAGGGCCGCACCGCCGCAGATGCGCTGCCATGCCGATGCCCAGTGATGGTCCGCCTGGCCCTCGGCATCCACGTCGGACAGCGCGAGGCGCAGCATTTCGTCGCGTCCGTAGCCGAGGATCCGGCAGGACTCGTCGTTGACGAACAGGAACCGCGCATTCCGGTCGGTCAGCCAGGCCGCCTGGCGGACCTGGCCCAGCACCAGATCGAGCGCCGCGATCGGCGGCGCTGCGGCGGTGGCGTCGCCGCTGCCGGATCCGCCGAACGGCTCCATCGCCGAGGGCTTCATCGCGCCGCACCCCGCGCCGCGCGGCTCGCCCGGCGCGCCGTCGTCGCCGCTACTCGACGATGCCGTGGCGCACCGCGTAGCGCACCAGCTCGCTGACGCTGTTCAGCCCGAGCTTGCGCATCAGCCGGAACTTGTGCGTGCTGATCGTCTTGGCCGACAGGTGCAGCTCCTCGGCGATCTCCACCAGGCTGCGCCCCTGCACCAGCGCGAGGAAGACCTGGTACTCGCGATCCGTCATCTCGGCGCTGGGCGTCTCGGCGTCCGAGCCGCCGCCCGACTGGAAGACCATGCGGGTGGCCAGCGTGGGGTCGATGAAGTTGCCGCCCTTGCTGACCTGCCGGATCGCCTCGATCAGCACTTCGGGCTCGCTGTCCTTCGTCAGATAGCCGCTCGCGCCGGCCTTGATCGCGCGCGCGGCGATCTGCCAGTCGGCGTGCATCGACAGCACCAGCAGCGGGACCCGCGGCGCTTCGGCGCGTGCGCGCCGTATCAGGTCGATGCCGCTGAGACCCGGCATGCTCATGTCCATCAGCAGGACATCCACGCCGCCCTCGCGCAGGCGCTCGATCGCCTCCCACGCATTCTTGGCTTCCGCGACGACGTTGAATTCGGGAGCCAGGCTGAAGAGCTGGCGCAGCCCATGCCTGACCACCGCATGGTCGTCTGCCACGAGAATGCGAACCATCGACGGACCTCCTCTTCTTGAGTACTGCTGCGGCCGGCTCGATCGTGAATCCCACTGTATCCGAGCCCTGCCTGCGAAATGCGTTCAGGCGATGCCGAACTGCCGCGCGGACGCGGCAAGCCGATCGATCACGTTGGACGCGCGGGTTCATGCCCACTAAGATGGCGCCAACGGCGCTGACGCTCAATCAGGCTGGACTGCAACCGTGTTCGGACTTGAATGAAACGGCGTTCAGATTTCCCTGACAGCGACCATGCGTCGGCAACCGCCAGGCAATGGGCCGTGCGGATCGCGCTCGCCTGGGTCCTCGGATCGTCCCCCCAGCTCGCGACAGCGCAGACGCCCAGCCCGCTCGATGCCTGGCGCGCTCGCATCGTCGAAACGCGCACGCTCTCGGAGAGCGACGCCCCGGGCGCCTACGAGGCGGCGCAGCGCCTGCTCGCGACCTTGCCGGCCGACGCGCTGCCGACCGACCAGGTCCGCGCGCTGAACCTGCTGGCGCGCACCGAAATCTACATGGCGCTGACCGAGCAGTCCATCGTCCACACGAATCAGGCCTTCGAGCTCGCGCAGCAGAACGGCGACAAGCTCGGCCAGGCCGAGGCCGACCTGAACACCTCGCTGAATGCGGTCAACGAGGCCCGCATCGACAAGCTCGTGACCGCGACCACCCGCAGCCTGACCGAGCTGGAGGGCACCGACCGCACCGATCTGCTCAGCGAGGCGCTGCTGCGAACCGCGACGATGTACCGCCGGGTGGGCCAGATCGACGATTCGGTCACGACGGCGATGCAGGCGATGGAGATCGCGCGGCGCTCGAACGATGCGCTCGCGCTGACCTACGCGCACCAGGGCCTGGCGATCTCGTTCGACCAGAGCTTCCGCTTCCAGGAGGCGCTGGAGCATTTCGTGCAGATGCGCAACCAGGCGCGGCGGGCCCGATCGCGCCAACTCGAGGCCTACGCGACGATGGGCATCGGCGGCATGACCGCCACGCTGCGCGGCCCCGCCGCCGGCGAGGCGAGCGTGCGCGAGGCGCTCGCGACATTTCGCGAGACGCGCGCGCCGTTCGCGATCGCCTTCGGGCTGACGCAGCTCGCGACGAACATGCGCAACCAGCGCCGCTACGCCGAAGCCCTCGCCGCGCTCGACGAGGCGCTGACCACCTACGAGCGTTATCCGAACAAGATCGGCCTGTGGTACACGCTGAACGCGCGCAGCCTGAACCATGAGTCGCTGCGCAACGCCGCGTACGCCAGGGCCGATGCGCAGCGCGGCTACGACCTCGCGAAGGAGATCGGGTTTCCGCTGTACATCAGCGAGAGCGCGCAGCGCCTGGCCAACCTCGCGGCCGCCGAAGGCGATTTCCGCCAGGCCTATGCACGGACGGTCGAGGCCAACGAGATGACCGCGCGGGCTGCGCGCGAGCGGGCGAGCGCGCGCATGGTGCAGCTGGCCCAGCGCTACGAGACCGAGAGCAAGCAGCGCGAGATCAACGAGCTGACGCAGCGCAACCGCCAGCAGCTGGCCGATCTGCAACAGGCCGAACTGCGCCAGCGCCTGCTCTGGACCGTGCTGGGCGCCAGCGTGCTGGTGTTCGCCGGGACCGTCTATTTCCTGCTCCGGCTGCGGCGTTCGCAGACCGAGCTGCGGCGCTCGGAAGGCGTGCTGCGCGTGCGCGAGCAGGAATTCAGGGCGCTGGTCGAGCACTCGCCCGACCTGGTCGTGCGCTACGACCAGCAGTGCCGCCGCACCTATGTCAATCCGGCCCTCGCACGGGCGCATCGCATGCCGCTGGCCGAGCTGCTCGGCAGTACGCCGGCCACGCTGACCGACCTGCCGCCCGAGCAAAGCGAGCGCTACATGCGGCGCTTGCAGGAGGTGCTGGCGAGCGGGCGGGACGGCTCGACCGATGTCCTGATCGGCGGTCGCAACATCGAGTTCCGGCTCGTCGCCGAGCGCGATGCGCAGGATCGCGTCGCCAGCGTGCTCGCGATCGGGCGGGACGTCACGGCGATGATGGAAACGCAGCGCCAGCTGACCACGCTGCTGGACAACCTGCCCGACATGGTCGCGCGATTCGATCACGCGGGCCGTTATGTCTATGTGAATCCGGCGGTCGCGCGGGTGGTCGGCTGGCCGCCCGAGCGGTTCCTCGGCAAGACCATCGAAGAGGTCGGTCTGGAGAGCAGCGGCATGCTGCAAGACGCGGTTGCGGAGGTGATTGCCGAGAACGCGCCGAACGTGGTCGAGGTTCCCTGGCGCCGGCCGGACGCGACCCGCTACTTCGAGGTGCGCCACCTGCCGGAGCGCGACGACCGCGGCCAGGTCGTCAGCGTTCTGGGCATCGCGCGCGAAGTCACCGAGCGCAAGCGGATCGAGCAGCTGGTCCGCGAGCTGGGCTTTCGCCGCGAGGCGGCCCGCGAGGAGGAGCGCAAGTACATCGCGCGCGAGCTGCATGACGAGCTGGGCCAGCTGCTGTCGGCGCTGCGCTTCGAGGTCTCGGTGATCCGCATGCGCTTCGGCCCGGCGCAGCCCGGCATCGCCGAGCGTGCCGCGAGCATCCTGTCGCTCGTCGATTCGGTCATCCGGCTGCAGCGCGACCTGGTCTCGAGCCTGCGTCCGGCGGTGCTCGACATGGGCATAGGCGCGGCGCTGGAGTGGCTGGTCGGCCAGTTCGGCGAGCGCAGCGGGATCGCCTGCACCCTCGAGCTCAGCGAATCGCAGGTCCAGCTCGATGCGAATCAGACCACGGTCGTCTTCCGCATCGTCCAGGAATCGCTGACCAACGTCGCCCGGCATGCGCAGGCGACCCGTGTGCGCGTCGCGGTGACGCGCGGCGAATCCGAGTACCGCGTGCTGGTGAGCGACGACGGCCGGGGGTTCGACCCGCAGGGCGATCGCGATCGCAAGTCGCTCGGGCTGATCGGGCTGCAGGAGCGTGCGCAGATGCTGAACGGGCAGCTCGAGGTGCGCAGCACGCGCGGCACCGGGACGACCATCGTCGTGACGTTCCCCGCCGCCAGCGACGCGCCCGTCGGCCGCCTCGAGCCGGTCGGCGAAGTCTGACGCGAGATTCAGTCGGCCCCGAGCGCGAACAACGGCGCCGGACTATGCAGCGGCAGGCCCGCCCTGCCGAAGTCCGCTCACGCGCCCCGAGTTCGGGGGCGACGAAAGGACGATCCATGATCCACGGAGACATCAAGCTCGGCACCAAGCTGGGCGCCGCCTTTTTTGTCCTGGTGCTGCTGACCGCGGGGCTGGGCATGCTCTCGCTGCGCCAGCTTGCGGCCATCCACGACCATCTGGAGGTGGTCGCCGAGAACAGCCTGCCCGGCGTCGACATGGTCGGCAAGATGCGGCTGACGGCCAACCGCATCCGGCGCAGCGAGGCCGATCACGCGCTGGCGCGCGACGCGAACGAGCGATCCGCCGCCGAACGGCGCATAGACGAGCTGAAGGTCGCCTTGACCCAACTCCAGGCCAGCTACGAGAAAGTCGTCGAACCCGGCGAGGAGCGGCAAGCCTATGACCGCTACCGGCAGCATCGTGACGCCTACTTCGCGGATCTGGGTTCGGCGCTGGCCGCGGCGCGCTCCGGCGAGGCGAGCCTGGAGCGCGTGAAGGCCCTGCTGGACCGCACGGCGGTTCCGTTCGACACGATGGCCGATGACCTGACCAAACTCGGCGACATCAACATGAAGGCCGCCGATGCCGAGCGCGAGAGCGCCCGCGTCACGTACGCACGGGCGCATGCGTGGGCGATCGGCCTGGTGATCGCGGCGATCGCGCTGGCCGCGGGCCTCGCGTTCCTGATCGTCCGCGGCATCACGCGGCAACTCGGCGGCGAGCCGGGGCAGGCGATGGCACTGGCGCGCAGCGTCGCGGCGGGCGACCTGTGCGTGCCGATCCGCCTGCGGCCCGGCGACGACTCCAGCATGATGGCGCAGCTGCGGACGATGCAGGTCGGGCTGTCCCAGCTCGTGTCGGGCGTGCGCCAGAACGCCGACAGCGTGGCCACCGCGTCGGCGCAGATCGCGCAGGGCAATGCGGACCTGTCCAGCCGCACCGAGGAACAGGCTTCGGCGCTGCAGCAGACCGCCGCCTCGATGGAGCAGCTCGGCTCGACGGTGAACCAGAACGCCGACAACGCCAAGCAGGCCAACCAGCTCGCACTGGGTGCATCGACGCTGGCGTCGCGCGGCGGCGAGGTCGTCGGCGAGGTCGTCGAGACGATGAAGGGCATCCACGACAGTTCGCGCCGGATCGCCGACATCATCGGCACGATAGACGGGATCGCGTTCCAGACCAACATCCTCGCGCTGAACGCGGCCGTCGAGGCGGCGCGCGCCGGCGAGCAGGGGCGCGGTTTTGCCGTCGTCGCCGGCGAGGTGCGCACGCTGGCGCAGCGCTCGGCCGAGGCGGCCAAGGAAATCAAGGGCCTGATAGGCGCGAGTGTCGAACGGGTCGAGCGCGGGACCTCGCTGGTCGACCAGGCGGGGACGACGATGACCGAGATCGTCGCCGCGGTCCGGCGCGTGGCCGACATCGTCAGCGAGATCAGCGCGGCGACCGTCGAGCAGAGCGCCGGCGTCGGCCAGGTCGGCGATGCGGTCAGCCAGATGGACCAGGCGACGCAGCAGAACGCCGCGCTGGTGGAGGAGAGCGCTGCCGCGGCCGAGAGCCTGAAGCAGCAGGCCCAGCAGCTGGTGCGGGCGATGGCATCGTTCAAGGTCGCGGCCGGGGCTTGATTTGACGGCCAAACAGCAGACAATCGCCCGGGCCACATGCCCGGGCGATCATGAAGAAGTTGCTGTCGTGGCTGCTGTTGCCGTCGATCTGCGCGGCCGATCCGGTGCGTCTCGAACCGGTCGTCGTCACCGGCACGCGGCAGAGCCTGGAGTCGGCGCAGGCGATCAAGCGCGACAGTGCCGAAATCGTCGACTCGGTGGTCGCCTCCGAGATCGCCAAACTGCCTGACCTCAGCGTCAGCGACGCGGTGCAGCGTGTCACCGGCGTGCAGATCGTGCGCGACCGTGGCGAAGGCTCGGTCGTCTCGGTGCGCGGCCTGGTGCAGGTCGAGACCACGCTGAACGGTCGCGAGGTGTTCACCGGCGGCAGCGGGCGCACGCTGGACTTTGCCGACTTCGCCGCCGAGACGCTGGCCGGGATCGACGTCTACAAGTCTTCGGCGGCCGATCGCATCGAGGGCGGCATCGGCGGGACCATCGACCTGCGGACGCGGCGCCCGTTCGACTTCAGCGGCGATGCCAACGTGTTCTCGCTGCGGGTGATGCGCGGTGACCTCGCGGATCGGTCCGCCGGGCAGGTCTCGGGGCTGGTCAGCCGGCGGATCAGGCTCGGCGGCGGCGGCGAATTCGGCGTGCTGGTCAATGTCGCGCTGCAAGACCGGGCGTGGCGCGAGGACCAGAAGAGCGTCGGCAACCCGATCGTCCGCACCGACCTCGTGCCGGGGCAGAGCGTGACCGTCCCGAACGGCACGTCGGAGACCGTGAGCGCCGGCAAGCGCAAGCGCGCGACCGCGAGCCTGTTGATGCAGTGGCGGCCGAACGAGGCGTTGGAGTTCAACGCGGAGGCGCATTTCGCGCGGCTGAAGACGGTGCAGGACTCTCAGCAGATCAACGTCAGCGTCGACGCCAACACGAGCTTCGCGCCCGGCAGCGCGACGTTCTTCCCGGGCACGTCGGACCTGCGCAGCATCACCTGGACCAATGCGCCGTTCTCCATCCTCAGCTTCGCGCGCGACACGATAGACCGCACGCACCAGTTCGCGCTCGGCGGGCGCTGGAGCCTGGATCGCACGACGCTGAGCGGCGATATCAGCTACACGAAGAGCTTCAACGACCTGTTCTTCTCCGGTCCGGTCTTCGGTGGGCGCGTCGCCCAGTTCTCGCAGGACCTGTCGCCCGGCGTGCCGTCCACGAGCATCGCCGGGACGGACTTGATGAACCCGGCCAACCTGACGTACCGCAGCCTCGCGTACCGGACCCGCCCGTTCAACGGCGATCTGCTGGCCACGCGACTCGATGCACAGTGGCAGCTAGACCGCGGCGCGCTCGAACGCGTTTCGGTCGGCTGGCGCTATGCACGGCGCCGCGCCGACAACGAGCCGGGGCTGATCGTCGCGGACGTGGCGCTCTCGGGCCCGACCGCCGACGCGACGCCGAACCGCATCCAGCCGATGCCGTACGGCAACTTCCTCGATGGGCGCGCGGGCAGCGTCAGCGGCTTCCTGGTCGGCAACCTGGCCGATGCACGCGACGCCATCGGGCTGCGCAACGCGTTCGGCGTCACGCAGGCGATCCCGGCGGGGAACCCGCTGAGCCTGTGGCGGATTCAGGAGCAGACCCACGCGCTGTACGGGATGGCCCACTTCAAGGCGCCCGACCGGCCGCTGGACGGCAATGTCGGGCTGCGCGTGGTGCACACGCGCGAGCAGGTCGACGGCTCGCAGACCGTGCCGGAGACCGGCGCCGTCGAGCCGATCACCCTCGACAGCGGCCACACCGACTGGCTGCCGAGCGCGAACCTGCGCTACGCCCTCGGCAACGGCGTGCAGCTGCGGGCCGGCGCCTCGCGCACGGTCACGCGCGCGAACTTCGATCAGCTGTCGCCGTCGCTGACGCTGGTGCGCAACTCGGTCAACCCGGCGCTGAACACCGGCGGCGCCGGCAACCCGGCGCTGCGCTCGATACGCTCGAACAACCTGGACCTGGCGATCGAGGCCTTTGGCCGAGCGGGGCATGCCGCGTCGCTGACGGCGTTCTGGAAGAAGGTCGACGGCTTCATCCGCAGCGACACCCAGCCGGAGCTCCACGATGGCGAGATCTACCAGGTGAGCCGCCCGTACAACCTCGACACGGCCGATGTCGACGGCGTCGAGCTCGCGTACCAGCGCTTCCTGGACTTCCTGCCCGGCGCGTGGCGCGGCCTGGGCTTCCAGGCGAACTACACCTACGTGCACAGCCGCACGTTCGACCTGCGGCTCAACCGCGACGTGCCGCTGCCGAACCTCTCGCGCCACAGCGGCAACCTGATTGCGCTGTACGAATATGGCGACGTGTCGGCACGGCTGGCCTACAACTGGCGCAGCCGCTTTCTCAGCAGCATCACGACGTTCGTCGGCGTCGGCGCGCTCGATGCCTACACGCGCGGTTACGGCTGGGTGGATGCCTCCGTCTCGTGGCGCATCGACCCGCGCGTCACGCTGACGCTGGAGGGCAGCAACCTGACCGGGACGCTGCGGCGTTCGTACTACCGCGCCACCTATCCGCAGAACGCCTTGGTCAACGACCGGCAGATCGCCGCGCGGGTCAGCGTGACGTTCTGACGCCGCCGCTCAAGCCGCGCGCGCGAGGTTGGCGATCGGGACCGTGATCTCGTCGGGCGGCAGCGCGGGCGGGGCAATCGCCGGCAAGGTCTCGCTGAAGTCCAGCAGCGTCGGACCGTCGAGCCGCATCGTCGCGCTGGCGCGGAAATCGGCGGCGCCCAGGGTGGCCGCATCGATGTATTCGAACGACCCCATGGCGGCCGGCTCGTCGTGGGCCGGCGTGCGGAACACGCTGCGGCTGATCCAGCGCATCAGGTTGGTCATGGCGGGCCTCGGCGTGGCGTTCTGAACAGGGCAGGGGTGCGAAGCATCCGCGATGCGGGCGCGCTTGGCCATCCCATTCCTTGGGGATAGGTGGGGCGCGTCAGTGCCGGTGCCCGGCTCCGAGGCGCCGCTCCAGCCACAGGCTGTAGCGCGACATCAGGAAGCTGCCGCCGAAATAGATCGCCGCGATCAGCAGATAACCCTCGATGAAGAACCCGCGCCACTGCGGGTCGCCCAGCGCGAGCCGCAGCGCGCCGGTCAGGTCGTACATCGAGACGACGGTGACCAGCGAGGTGTCCATGAAGGTCGACAGCAGGTTGTTGACGAACGCCGGGATCACCGCGACCAGCGCCTGCGGCAGGATCACGCTGCCTTGCACCTGCCAGTAGCGCAGGCCCAGCGACAGCGCCGCATCGCGTTGTGCCCGGGGGATGCTCTGCAGCCCGCCGCGCACCGTCTCGGCCATGTAGGCCGCCTGGAACAGCACGAGACCGATCGCGACGCGCCAGAACGGATCCAGCCGCCAGCCGGCCGGCAGCACCAGCGGGAACACGAAGGTCGCGACGAACAGCACCGTGATCAGCGGCACGCCGCGCACCAGCTCGATGTACGCGACGGCCAGCCAGCGCAGCAGCCCCAGCGTCGAGCGCCGCGCGAGCGCCAGCGCCACGCCGATCGGCGCCGAGACGCCGATGCCGATCAGCGTGAGGATCACGGTCAGCGGCAAGCCGCCCCAGCGCTCGGTGCCGACGCTCTCGAGCCCGAACGCGCCGCCGCGCATCAGCACGAAGAACGCGGCCAGCGCGAGCAGCCAGGCCAGCACGAGGGCGCGTGCGCCGCGGCGCGTCCACAGCGCCGGCAGGCCGCTCGCGATCAGCGTGGCGAGCACCGCGCCGGTGGCGAGCGCCGGACGCCATTGCTGCTCGTACGGGTAGCGGCCGAACACGATCAGCCGCCATTTCTCGGCGACGAAGCCCCAGCAGGCGCCGTGCTCCGCCGCCTTGCAGGCCGCGAGGTCGGGTGCGGCGACGGCGTGCACCACGCCCCAATCGAATGCATGCCACAGCGCCCAGGCGAGCAGGGCCGCGATCGCCAGCGTGACCAGGCTCGCGCCCGGGCTGTAGAACAGGCGCCGGCGCCACTGATCGAGCGAGAGGTTGCTCATCGCCGGTCCGTCCGCGTGCCGGTTGCCGATCAGCGCGGTGCGCGGGTCACGCGCGCGTTGATCGTGTTCATGATCACCGAGACCACCAGGTTCAGGCTCAGGTACACCGCCATGATGATGACGATCACCTCGAGCGCCTGGCCGTTCTGGTTGATCGCGGTGTTCGCGATCGAGACCAGGTCCGGGTAGCCGATCACGACCGCGAGCGACGAGTTCTTGACCAGGTTCATGTACTGGCTCGCGAGCGGCGGCACGATCAGCCGCAACGCCTGCGGGAAGATCACGCCGCTCATCGCCTGGCCGCGCTCCAGGCCGAGCGCGAGCGCCGCATGCCATTGCCCGATAGGCACCGCCTGCACGCCGGCGCGCACGATCTCGGCGATCGAGGCCGACGTGAACAGCGACAGGCCCAGCCACAGCGCGAGGAACTCGGGCGTCAGCGAGGCGCCGCCGGTGATCAGGAAACCGTCGAGCGCCGGCCGCGACCAGCCGCTCGCGGCGCCGACGAGCAGCCACGCGGCGAGCGCCGCGACGCTGCCCGCGACC
>DATEFR010000654.1:0-4888 GCA_035280545.1 Burkholderiaceae bacterium
GTATTCGTAGAGGATCACGCAGCCGATTGTTTCACAGCAGGCGGTGGGGGACGTGTATCGCTTCGTCAATGCGCCGCGCCGGCCTCCGGACCGCTCAGCGGTGCCAGTGCCGCCACAGTGCGGCGACTTCGTCGGCAAGCTGCGCCAATGCGATCGTGTCGTTGAAGATGACCGCATCGGCGCAGGCGCGCCGCGCCGCCCGGGTGGCCTGGTGGCCGACCACGGCCTGAGCCGCGTCGCGCGACCAGCCGGGCCGCTGCGCGACGCGGGCGATCTGCGTGGCCTCGAGGCAATCGACGACCAGCACCTTGTCGACCTTGCGACGCCAACGGTCGCCGGACTCGACCAGCAGCGGCACGTCGAAGACCACGACCGCGTGGTCGCTGGTCTCGAAACGACGCTCGGTCTCGATGCCGATCAGCGGATGCAGGATTTCCTCGAGACGGCGCTTTGCGCCGGCGTCGGCGAACGCGAGTTCGCGCATGCGGGCGCGATCCAGTGCGCCGCCAGCGTCGATGAATTCGGCGCCGAAGGTCGCGTGGATCCGGGGAATCGCGGCGCCGCCGGGCAGCGTCAGCTCGCGTGCGATCGCATCGGTGTCGATCAGCAGCGCGCCATGCTGCGCGAGCAGCGACGCGACGGTGCTCTTGCCGCTGCCGATGCCGCCGGTCAGGCCGATGCGCAGACGAGAAGGAGGGTGAGCCCGCGGCGTGTCGTTCACACGCGCGAGCTTAGTTCAAGCCGGCATCAAAGCGTCGGAAACCAGAGACGCGACAGCTGCTCGCCGAAGAACAACGCGGCAACGCCACCGCCGGCCAGGTACGGGCCGAACGGGATCGGCACGTCGCGGTCGTGGCGGCGCAGCACGATCAGCGCGATGCCGACGACCGCGCCGACGGCCGATGCGAGCAGGATGATCGACGGGATCGCCAGCCAGCCCATCCAGGCGCCGAGGGCGGCGAGCAGCTTGAAGTCGCCTGCGCCCATGCCCTCGCGCCCGCGGATGATGCGGTAGGCATGAAACACCAGCCACAGCGACAGGTAGCCGGCCATCGCGCCGTAGACCGAGTCCTTCAGCGATACCGGGATCCATCCGAATGCGGCCGATGCGATGCCGGCCCAGACCAGCGGCAAAGTCAGGCTGTCGGGGAGGAACTGCGTGTCCAGGTCGATGAAGGCGAGCGCGACCAGCGTCGCGACCAGTCCGCACCACAACAGCGTGGTCGGATGCGCACCGAAGTGCACGCCGACCGCGGCGAACAGCAGCCCGGTCAGGATTTCGATGGCCGGGTAGCGCATCGAGATCGGCGTCTTGCACGCGGAACACTTGCCGCGCAGGCGCAGCCAGCTCAGCACCGGAATGTTCTCGTGCCAGGCGATCTGATGACCGCACGACGGGCAGCGCGAGCGCGGCGTCGACAGCGTGATCGGCGCCGGCTCGGCGATGGCCACGCCGAGCAGCTCGGCGCTGTCGAGCTTCCACTCGCGCTCCATCATCAGCGGCAGCCGATGGATCACGACGTTCAGGAAGCTGCCGATGCACAAGCCCAGCAGCGCAAGCACCCACGGCGACAGCAGCGCTGCGCCGAACTGCGCGTCGAACGCCAAGGTCAGACCACCTGACCGAGCTTGAAGATCGGCAGGTACATCGAGACGACGATGCCGCCGATCAGCACGCCGAGAATCACGATGATGAAGGGCTCCATCAGGCTGGACAGGCCCTTGACCGCCTCGTCGACCTCATCCTCGTAGAACTCGGCCGCCTTGCCCAGCATGCCGTCCAGCGAGCCGGACTCTTCGCCGATCGCGCACATCTGCACGACCATCGTCGGGAAGACGCCGGTGGTCTGCATCGCGGTGGTCAGCGACGAGCCGGTCGAAACGTCCTTCTGGATCTGCTCGGTGGCCTCCTGGAACACCGCGTTGCCCGAGGCGCCGCCCACCGAATCGAGCGCTTCGACCAGCGGCACGCCGGCGGCGAACATCGTCGACAGGGTACGGGTCCAGCGCGCCACGGACGATTTGTTGACCAGGTCGCCGAACACCGGGACGCGCAGCAGCATCCGGTCCATGGTCTTCTGCATCTTCACGGAGCGCTTCCACGACTCCATGAAGAAATAGATGCCGCCGCCGAGAAAGCCGAAGATCAGGTACCAGTACTTGACGAAGAACTCCGACATCGCGATCACGACCAGCGTCGGCGCCGGCAGATCGGCGCCGAAGGACGTGAACACCTCCTTGAACGCCGGGATCACGAAGATCATGATCACCGCGAGCACGACGAATGCGACGACCAGCACGGCGACCGGGTAGATCAAGGCGGACTTGATCTTGTTCTTGATCGCCATCGTCTTTTCCTGGTAGATCGCCAGGCGGTCGAGCAGCGTCTCCAGGATACCGCCGGCCTCGCCGGCCTCGACCAGGTTGCAGTACAGCGCGTCGAAGTACAGCGGGTGCTTGCGGAATGCGGCCGACAGGCTGGTGCCGGTCTCGACGTCGCTGCGGATGTCGGTCAGCAGGCGAGTCAGCTTCGGGTTCGTGCTGCCGCGCGCGACGATGTCGAAGGATTGGATCAGCGGCACACCCGCCTTCATCATCGTCGCCAGCTGGCGCGTGAAGATCGCGATGTCCTTCTGTTTGATGGCCTTGCCGCCGCTCATGCGGCGCTTCTTGACCTTGTTGACCAGGATGCCCTGGCGGCGCAGGCTCGCGCCGACCATCGCCTCGCCGCCGGCGCGCATCTCGCCGCGCACGAGCTTGCCGTTTTTGTCCTTGCCCTCCCACTCGAAGACGAGGTCCTTGACGTTTTTTGCGGCCGCTGCAGTCGCCATGTGATTTACGAGGAGATCGTCCCCGTCCCTTCGATGTGGTTGTCTTGTTCCTGATGTCGCCGCGTCTTCTTCGCGCGGCTCATTCGTTGGTCACCGAGATCACTTCTTCGAGCGTCGTCGTGCCCAGGCGCACCTTGATGAGCCCGGACTGGCGCAGATCGCGCACGTCTTCGCGCTGGGCCTGCGCTGCGATGTCCATCGACGTGCCTTCGTTCAGGATGATCTTCTGGATCTCTTCGGAGATCGGCATCACCTGATAGATGCCGACCCGGCCCTTGTAGCCGTTGTTGCACGCCGAGCAGCCGACCGCGCGGTACGGGCGCCAGGTGCCGTCCAGGTCGCTTTCCTTGTAGCCGGCCTTCAGCATCGCCTCGCGCGGGTAGTCGGCCTGTGTCTTGCACGCCTCGCAGAGGCGGCGCGCGAGGCGCTGCGCGGTGATCAGCAGCACGCTGGAGGCGATGTTGAACGGCGCGACGCCCATGTTCAGCAGACGCGTCAGCGTGGTCGGCGCGTCGTTCGTGTGCAGCGTGGACATCACCATGTGGCCGGTCTGGGCGGCCTTGATCGCGATGTCGGCGGTCTCGAGGTCGCGGATTTCGCCGACCATGATGATGTCCGGATCCTGACGCAGGAACGACTTCAGCGCGACCGCGAAATTGAGCCCCGCCTTGTCGTTGACGTTGACCTGGTTGATACCGGGCAGGTTGATTTCCGCCGGGTCTTCGACGGTCGCGATGTTGACGCCCGGCTGGTTCAGGATATTCAGGCAGGTGTAGAGCGAGACCGTCTTGCCGCTGCCGGTCGGGCCGGTCACGAGCACCATGCCGTAGGGGCGCTGGATCGCCTTGAGCAGCCGGTCCTTCTCGATCTTCTCGTAGCCCAGCGCCTCGATCCCGACCTTCGCGCTCGACGGATCGAGAATCCGGATCACGATCTTCTCGCCGAACAGGGTCGGCAAGGTGCTGACCCGGAAGTCGATCGCCTTGTTGCCGAACTTCAGCTTCATGCGCCCGTCCTGCGGGACGCGCTTTTCGGAGATGTCCAGCCGCGAGATGACCTTGATGCGCGACGACAGCTTGTCCTTGATCGCGATCGGCGGCTGGGTGATCTCGCGCAATTCGCCGTCGATGCGGAAGCGGACGCGGTAGTGGTACTCGTACGGCTCGAAGTGCAGGTCGGACGCGCGCATGTTGATCGCGTCGATCAGCATCTTCTGCAGGAAACGCACGACCGGGGCGTCTTCGACATCGGTGGTCGTCGTCTCGGCTTCCTGCGGCGCGGTGACATCGTCGGTGACGTCGAACTCGAAGTCGCCCGACGACATCGCCTCCAGCGTTTCGCTGGCGCTGGTGCCGGCGTTCTCGAGCATGCGCGCAAGCTTGTCGTGTTCGACGATGACCCATTCGGGCGAGAGCTGAGTCGCGAACTTGATGCGCTCGACCGCTTCCTGGTCGGTCGGGTCGGCCCCACCGATGAACAGGCGGTTGCCGCGCTTGCCCAGCACCACGACCTGGTACTGCGCCGAGAGCTTGCCGTCGATCACGTTGCGCGGCAGGCGCTGTGCATCGACCGACGACAGATCAAGCAGCGGCAGCGCGAGCGCCGACGACAGCGTGTGCGCGAGGTCGGAGGGCGACACCGCCCCGGCCGCGATCACCGACGAGACGAAGCTGCTGCGCTTGTCCTTCGAGCTGCGGACCAAGTCCTCGGCGATCTTGGCGTTCAGCTTGCCGGCGTGCACCAGCACCCGTGCCACGCCGGACAGGGCGGATTGCGGAGCGTCGGCCAGAGTATCCAAGGGCTCGTCGGTATCGGGGATGGGAGGCGGTTCGGAACGGTCGCGTGACTCGGAGGCAGCGGATGATCTTCGGCGATTCGCCGGAGACTGTAAACGCGGCCTTTCAACCGTGACGCGAAGAATTCACGGGCGCTTACAGGCAGTTGCAACAGAATGAACAGACGCCGAATGAAAGCGGCTTGTATCAAACGAATCAACAGCTTAGCACGCGTTGTGCACAAAAGGGTTGCACTTGCGGCGATGTGTGGATTCCACATCA